>WJLZ01000202.1 GCA_014728215.1 Chitinivibrionales bacterium | reverse complement strand
CCCCCACCCTCACCAAGTGAACAAAAAGAAAAGCAGGAGAAGCGGGAAGCAAAACGTATGCTGGAACAGTTTTCGGATGACGAAGATAAACTCAACAAACCAAGAAAAGTCGTACCCATGAAAGGGGGCAAGCCGGAAAAAGACTGGTAGAGAAATTGAGTATTTTAAGGACAATGAACTCCTAGTGGAGTAACTGGAAAATGACGGCTTACGGGATGAAAGAGACATTTCAATTTGTTGAATGGCAATTAAAAGGCAAGACTCTTCGGGGTTCGCTGCACAGCACCGGCAGCAAGGAACAGCCATACGTAGTCTTTTGTCATGGTTTTACTTCGCAGCGCATGGGACCTGAGTATCTTTTTGTTAAATTTTCACGAACTCTTGCCCAACAGGGGATTGCATCACTACGATTTGATTTCAGAGGATGCGGCGAAAGTGACGGCCGGTTTTCGGATATGACATTGTCTACCATGAAGGAAGATCTTTTTTCGGCGATACGATTTATAAAGCAGCACGACCCGAAGGCATCTCTCTTTGTTCTCGGTCATAGCCTGGGCGGCGCTGTTGCAGCTCTCGGCGCAGCGGAAACCAAAGCCCGGGGATTGATTCTTCTTGCCCCAGTTGCCCAACCCCATAAAATTTTTATGGAACGAAAACAGAATGTCGTCGCCGCCGGAGTCAACCAAAACGGTTTTTATGAAAAGGGACCCCACGAAATGGGAATGCATTTTATCGAAGATATGAAAAATCAGAACCCCCTCGAAGCGCTTGCCGGATTCAAAGGCGATCTTATTATTTTTCAGGGCGACGCCGACCCTTCGGTAAGTGTTCGTGAATCGGGTAAGTATACGCATTATGCCCGGCAACAGGGGATCAATGAAGAATATCATCTGCTCCCGAACAACGATCATAATTTCTCAACGGTGGCCGGAGTTAATTTTATCTCAATATCACTCAGTGCATGGATACGTAAGAGGTGCTCATGCGAATAATCATTGCAATGATATTTTTCGCTCTCCTTACGGTGGTCGATTCTTTCGGTGCTGTTTCGGTCTCTGCACAGGCGGAGCGCACCAGGGTTGCTCTCGGGGAGCAGGTAATCGTTACCGTTTCAATTAAAAGCTCAAAGCAGTATAAAAGCCTGCCGGTCCCCAAAATACCCGACAATGAACATTTCACCGTAGCCAAGGTCACTAAAAACTCCTCAGGATTCACTTCGTCAATCCAGATTATTAATGGTAAGATGACTAAAAAAGAAGAGATAATCTATTATCTCCATTATCATTGTGTACCCAAAAAGCCCGGCGCCTTTTCATTTCCATCACTGAATTTTTCGATTGGCGGCACTGTCCATTCGACCGGACCGGTCAAAATTACCGTCACTAAAGATGTTGTCAAAAATCCCGACATGATCGTGCGGCTGATACTGAACAAAAAGGAACTTTACGTTGGCGAGCAGACCCTGCTGATGGTTAAGGTTATGCGAAAAGCCAACTCGGCCGCGGCCTGGACCCAGAGCGGTTTTTCGGATCTTATCGACCGGATCGATAAAGAACTGGGAGCGGTATTTTCCCTGAGCAAACTATACGGTCAGAAACTCGGCCGCGACCAGGAACGGGTAGGCGGAGAAATTTATGAAGTAATCCGTGCCCCCTATGCGGCCTTTCCGCTCAGTACGGGTAGTTTCACAATTAACAGAATACCTTTTGAATTCGTTGAACAGAAACGCATTCAATCTTCACGCCGACGGGACCCGTTCTTTGATGATTTCTTTGACGGGAATTTTTTCGGCTTCGGCACCCGTGTTCAACAGATACCCAAAAGCGTACTCTCAAATTCACTTAACGTTTCCATCAAAAGCATACCGTCAACGCCACCGGACTTTACCGGTTCGGTGGGTAATTTCACCCTCGAAGCATCGGTTGATCCAAAATCGGTTCCCGCGGGTGAAGCGATTACTCTGAAAATTGCCGTTAAAGGAAATTCCCGTCCGGGAAGTATCGGCGAGCCCACAATCCCGACCCTTCCGGAGTTCGAGGTCTTTTCACCGGAAAAACACACCTTTGTCGATACCACATCGCAGAGAATTTATGCCCGGAAAACCTACAAGTATCTTGCTATACCCAATCGGGAAGGCACTGCAGTCATTCCACCGATACGTCTGGTCTATTTTGATCCCGACGCCCGAGCATTTAAAACGACTTCATCCGACACGCTCACTGTTGCAGTTACCAAAGGAAAAGGTAAAAGCAAATCCCGGTCCCGGTATCTGACCCAGGAGGAAATCAGAGAAGTAGGCCGGGATATCCGATATATCAAAACGTCAACTCAACTTCACAACCAACCCGAAAAACCATATAGAAAGCCACTGTTTTTTATTGTATATCCGCTCCCTTTTTTGATAGCGGTATTTTCACTTCTCTTCAGGGTCCAGTCACAACGACAGAAAAACGTCGCCGGTAACCTTAAACAGAAAGCGCTTCGCACAGCACACAAAGAATTGCAAAAAGTATCCCAAACGTCGGGATCGCTTTCCAACGCCGAGGTGCTGGGAAAGATTGCCGGGATAATCGAACGGTATATATCCCATAAATTCGGTTTTCCCGCTACGGGAAAAATGCTCGACGAACTTCGAGCCGAACTGATAAATCGCGGTATCAACTCCGAGATTGTCGATAACTTGACGAGCTTTATCTCATCTCTGGACGAATACCGTTTTGGCGGTGGTTCACTTGATGACAATGCGAAAAACAGTATGATAGAAAAGACACGACAATTTATTGAAGAGCTGGAAAAATCTTCAGCCCGGGCAAAGAAGGGAAAGAAAAATAGCGTGGTACAAAGAGTTTTCCTTATTCTGGCTCTCTTTTGTGCTGCCAACAGTTATGCCGCACCGGTTGAACGATGGGTGCAAAAGGCAAACTCGTTCTACGAGCAGAAAAATTATGACAGTGCGGCAGTATACTACGAAAAAATTATTGAGTCGGGAATCAGTAACAGTGATGTTTATTACAATTTGGGAAACGCCTATTTTCGTCTCCGTCAACTGGGTGAAGCCATTTTGTATTATGAAAAAGCTCACAAGCTGTCACCAGGCGATCCGGATATCACCACAAACATCAAGTTTGCAACAGCCAATATTATCGACCGGGCGCCTGAACCCGAACGGGGATTTCTCGAAACCGTCCTCTGGCGGCTTCATACGGCGCTCTCACTCAACGTCCAGTTATGGCTTATATTCTGGATTCTCCTGCTTCTCAGTATTCTTTTTGCCCTGGGGTTATTTGTTTCCCACAATATCCGCTTGTGGATTATTTATTTGTCGTCATTGCTGATAATAATTGCCCTTATCACCGGTATTTCAACCGGATATAAAATCTATCAGGCCGAAAAGGTCACCTACGCGATTGTTCTTGACCGATCTGTTGATGCTCTTAATCAGCCCAAGGGATCAAAGGTGCTTTTTACTGCCCACGAAGGCATCAAATTCCACATACGTAAAGAGCTGGGCGACTGGGCACTGGTCAGTCTTCCCAACGGCGTATCGGGCTGGGTTGAAAAAGACGGATTGGGGAAAATCTAGCATCCGGTAAGCCGGGGTGTAGCCCACTCCCATTTTTTTTCCGCCCCTACTATCGATATATCAATCCCTCTCCAATCTCACAATTCGAAATAAAATGCCACCAGCGGCTCCAGAACCGAATCGATCGTAAAATCCGTGTGCACATCGGTTTCATCATTTTGGCTGGTTATATCGATTCCAAAGGATATTACCCGTAATCCAGCTCTGAGAAAAAACCTCCTGTGCAGATAAAGGTCCACATTAACCGGTGCACCCATAAAAATGCCGCTTTTAAAAAGATCATCACCAAAACCAAAAGGAATAAAAAAATCTGGGCCGAATGAGAGTACAAAGGGTTTGGATTCGATAAGATGAAAATAAAAACCACATCCTCCAAGAATGCCGAATTCCGTACCGTGCTCATCCATATCCACATTGAATCCGGCTTTGGGGACAACCTCAAAACGACTTGAGGGCATGAGTATCAACGATGGAATAATCTCGAGATCAGCATCGGTGTCGCCATTGTCCCGGACGTTGAGATAGAAATCGACGCCCAGGGACGGTGCAGCCGAAAGCGAACAGGCCAGAGCAAGAAGAAGCATTCCAAGTGCTTTTTTCATAAAACCTCCAGAATAACCGGATAGAGGATACTAACTATTACTCCTGTAAAAATACTTATCGATGGTAGTGGTAAATCCATGAATTTAATATTTTAATTAAAAATTTAAATAATTCCCCGGGAAAGGTGTTGAATCAATGTATATTTTGTATTCGATAACGACGCCGGCCTGATTATGAGAGCAATATTACTACACCGGAAACGATAACCCCTTGAATTATTGGGTAATAGCATGATTACTTTCCATACGCTCATACCCCTTCTGCCCGCCCTGGCAAATCTGTTTATTTTTGCCTATATCTACGGTCAACGACGAAAAACTCCGGTTAGCAAGGCTTTTCTTCTCTTTGCATTCTTTGCTTTTTTTATCGGTATTATCCATTTTCTGCTCTATACTCCCCTCACACCGACTCTTGAAACTATCGTGAAATGTCTTATCACTCCCTTTTTCATCCCCCTGGGCTTTTTATTTCTTAATTTTGTCTTTGCCCTTCTTGGGAAAAAGCCGAATTATTTATACTGGTTTTCGTTGGCGCTCGTTTTTGGAAGTGTCATACTATCGTTTTTCATTCACCCACACAACGACCTTATCAATTTGGGCCTGGAATATAAAGGAGAGCTGTCGTTCGAATATATCCTCCTTATCCTGTTTGCGGTCGAAATCCCCGGCTTGTATGCACTCTTTCTTTGTTATTTCTTTATGCGGAAGAACAGGGGGACCCTGTTTGGAAAACAGCTTGGACTCCTGTTTATTGGCGCGCTATTATCAAGTTTCTGGGGGATATTTTTCGTTATTATCCTGCCTTCCCTATTCAACGTTCCCCGGGCCCTCCACTATTCATCGCTTTCAATTCTGATTCAAATCTATTTTATTTACCATGCAGTATCAAAATATCATCTGCTTTCGGCCAATATCGAACAACTGGAACAATCCTTCAGTGTTTTATTCGAAGATATTGACGACGCCATACTGCTGCTTGATCCTCGGGGTGATGTTCTGCAGGCAAATTCGAGCGCCTGCTCCCTTTTTGGAGAGTCAAAAGATAAAATCACGGTCCGATTACTTCAGGAACGCATAAAGGGATATGAATTTAACCGTCAATACCGGAATGAACCGTTTATCCTCTGGAAAGATACTACGAGCGGACATCTTCTGCTCTCGCAGACTGAAATTGCCACCAAGGGACGCAAACTCGGTATTATCATGCTGGTACGTGATATCAGTGAACAAATCAAGACCGAACAGGAACTTCAGAAGGCGCAGAACCTCGAGGCCCTGGGTCAGTTAACCGGGGGAATTGCTCACGATTTCAACAATTTTCTCGGCGGTATCACCGCCAGTTTCTCACTTGCATTAATGGAGCTTCACGACAACCCCGAAATTGAAGAGATCCTTCGGCAGGGAGAAAAAGCAGCGCTCGATGCGTCGAGCCTTACCAAGCAGCTCCTTGCTTTTGCCAAAGGTGGAATGCCGATCAATGAATCATTTCAAATCGGCGACATTGTTCGTGAAGCCTGCGTTTTTGCCGCCCGGGGGTCAAAAGCGAAACTGGTGTTTGATTTTCCACAACAGGAACTTACCGTCAAGGCCGACAAGGGGCAATTAACACAGGTCTTTCAAAATCTTACGCTCAACTCCGTTCAGGCTATGCCTGAAGGCGGTGTGGTCCGTGTAAAAATCAGGAGCCGTCATGTACAAGAAAATTCGGTGCTTAATCTTCCGGCCGGCCCCTACGTTGAAATCATGATCGAAGATGAAGGTGAGGGAATTCCCGAGGAATTTATCGATAAAGTATTCGAACCCTATTTTACCACAAAAAAACAGGCCTGTGGTCTGGGGTTATCAATGGCTCATTCGATATTGATAAATCACGGCGGCTCCATTTTTGTCTCTTCAGAATCCGGCGTCGGCGCTGTCTTTACCGTGTATATTCCGGAAGAGGGCATGGAAAAACAGCTTGACCAATTACACAAAACAGAACGGGCGACGGGCAACGAAAGACGTATCCTTGTTATGGAAGACGATCATGTTATACGAAATATCCTGAAAAAAATCCTCGAGCGATTCGGCTATAAGGTCGACGCCGCAATTAATGGTGAAGAAGCGCTTGGGATTTATAACAAGCGTAAAGAGGGAAATGAACAGTACTATGTGGTCCTTGCAGATCTTACCATCCCCGGAGGCATGGGAGGAGTAAAGCTTGCCGAAGAACTCCATAAAATCGACCCGGACTTAAAAATTATCATCTGCAGCGGTTACGCCGAAAACGAAGAAATCGCTCAATACCGGAAATTCGGCTTTTTTGCAGCAATCCGGAAACCATATTCACTCGAAAAATTAAGGGCCGCACTCGACTCTGTTTCTGAATAATAAAGGCCTTCTCAGAAAATAAACAGATGATTTGTAACCGCGGTATCATTCAATCGACAAGGATTGCTCTTTGAACGATTATCCGAGTTTTATTCTGAATACAAATTGTATAAATGCCGGACGGCAAAATATTTATCGGCAGCAGCGACGGTCTCCGGCGAGTCCACCGTGCAACCCTGATTCCCCGGCAGGTGAAAAGTGATATAGTCCATGGGGTGTCACCTTCAGCTTTAAACATCAATCGCCCCCGGCACAAATAGATTTCGGGAACTTTTTCAGCCGGCGAGAACGTATTATACTGTACCCCGACCGTTTTTCCTTCCGCCCATAATTCCGTAACATCCGGTGATTCACCCCACGTATGACCGGGAACCCATTGTTCTCCTTCATATTCGTAAGCACCCAGGTCCGGACGACCGATCGCATTGCCGGTTATTCCCGCAATGGCAACACCCGAATCGATTGCCGGGGATTCTTCCTGCAAGCGGTAATCCATATTCACCGTATCAACAAACATCCATTGGGCCTGGTCCTCTGATGCATCAAGATTATTGGCGGTTATGCCCGGATGTTCCTCCCTGTACTTTCTCAACTGTGCGCTCAGAGAAAACACCTCTTTATTCGGGTCCACAAAGGTGTTATTATACATGAAAGTATTATTCGCCGAAAAGGTAAAAAACCTCCGTTGACCACGGTGATTTCGAAAAAAAACATTGTGATGTATGCTACAGTCCCGCCCTCCACGGTGATCGAAATAAACATATGAACCCGGCCCGGTATAAACCTTATGAAACCAATTATACCCGATCTCAATATTGTTTGCAGGAACACTGTCGGCATAAATCGTACCGCCGTCCTGAGAAATGCACATTGCCCCATAGAGATTATTATACATCAGTTTAATATTTGCATCGTATTTGTTCGTCCGGTGGAAATTTATACAGGACCTTCCGCAATTGTAAATCGTGCAATGACTGACTTCATGACCGTTTGAATATTGTCGCGAGTGAGGTTGAGTGAAAAATACGCCGGCCGCATAGGTTCCCCTGTAATCGATTTCATGAATAAGGCAATTGGTGACCGTATTCGCCGTATCGGCAATAATAATTCCACTGGCGGCAGAATAAACAACCGAAGAATTCTTTATTACATTATTGCTGCCCGAGATGTATATACCTCTGTTACCCTTGTATTTATCGGTATTGCTGCCCGAAGCGAGTGCATCGTATCGATAAGTAAACTGAGTAAAATGGCTTACATACCGGAAATGACAATTATCGATTGTGCAATGATGGGATTCCGCCAGAACAGCAGAACCGCCATGAAAACAGAGGTCCGCCAGTTCGATATATTCTCTGGTAGAAAGAAGGGCGACACTGTTTCGCCTTTTAACACTGACCCTCATTTCATCGGGTGTCATCCCCCAGGGCGGCCGGAAATAAAGTGTGTCATTTTGTATCACCCATTCGCCCTCTGTATCCAGAAGCTCCATTACGCCCGAAATAACAGAAGCCCCCGGCCACCGAAAACGGTCGGTTTCCAGAAACAAAATAGTCGTATCGGCAATGTCTGTGGAACGCTTGATCAACCCCGCAGCTCCCCAGAAATTGCCCGGATTCCACAAAAGTGCACCTGTCCAGAAATTTTCGCCCCGGTTACAGATAAAGGGATTAAAAATTTTAATGGGCAGGGTTCCATCGGAAGCCTTATACCACCCCTTTTCATCGTATCCTCCAGCGGAACGAAAATAGGTCGGGTGCAGTAAACTCCGCGGTAAATCGGGCGGCCAACTGCGGTTAAATATCTGACCATCCTTTTCCCCGCTTCCATACCAGCTCATCTGCCAGTCATATTCTTCGTCAATATTGGGATACCGTGCCTCGATCATCATCTCGCCATTCGCAAACACCTGATTGTTCCCCGGTCCCAGATTCCACGCTATCGGTGCTTTGTAAATAGTGCCGGTATGATGTTCCCAGGCGGTGACCGTATCGGTCGTAGTGATAATCACTTTTTCATTGTTGTAGGCTTCAAACCGGATCGGCATCGATTCTGTTCCGGAGGTTTTTGGAATTATCGATTCCTGATAGATACCTCTTCGTAGGTAACAGATATCCCCGGCTTCCATCGAATCGGCCGCGCGGGCAATTGTTCTGAAAGGAGCAGTAAGGGTGCCATCACTGGAATTGCCGCCGCCGGGAGCAACATAATATTCACGGCACTCATTCTGCTGAAAAAATACAAGACATACAACAGGAAACACATAGCTGAACATACATAAAGGCTTAATCAACGACTCTCCCCTGCCTATTGTGCTACAGGTTCCGATGCAAGATCCTGGATATAACGTACTATTCAACTAATATAAGGATTATTACCGGAATATGCTCATTTGATATCGAATTATACATCATCCGATTTCAACAATAACCTCATGTTCCTTACCATCACCAACCGGCGGTAGAATATTTGTATCCATTTTGCGACCATCCATGGTAACACACAGCGCGCCGGTTTCCAGGCCTTTGGGATTCATGATTTTGATGTTGTAGACTGCATTTCGAAATTCTCGGCGCACCGAAATCTCTTTCCATTTACTGTTCAGCACCGGGCGAATCGCAAGGCCGTCATAATCGGCAATAACACCAATCATATACTCATTAATGCATCGGAGAAGCCACCCTGCGGTCCCGGTTGTCCAGGGATTGATCGAATGGCCTGCCCTGCATGGATTTTCGGGACCGAGATACATATTGGTGATAACATAAGGTTCACATCCCGATTTCAGGGAAGGATTTTCGGGATTTGATGGTAAAATCTTTTTTATTGTCTTATAGGCCAATTCACCACGGCCTAATTTACAATCGGCAGCAGCTTTGAAACAGACACCGTGATTGTATACCGAACCGTTTTCATAGGAACCCTTTTCCATATAGGTTATTCGTCCGATATGCTCATTGCTGTCACGACCATTATCAAAACTGGGATAACTCAGCATGTAACCCCAGGGGCATTCCATCTCTTTTTCGACAATATCCATGAGAATCTGTCCCTCCTTGCCTTCCGAAATACCTGCAAGCACGGCCCACGCCTGACATATAAGAAATATCCTGCCGGCGACATTTTCCCTCGAGCCGATTTTCTCGCCATAATCATTGAAACCACAGATAAAATATTCACCATCCCAGGAATATTTCAGTATATTTTCCTGCATTTCATCGGCCTTTACGTTGATATACGTCGCTTTTTCATTGTCACCGGCTCGACTAAGAAGTCCTGCGAATATTCTGGATGACGCCACGGTTGCCAGACTGAGCCAGACGCTTTCTCCTTTGCCCTGTACACCGGCTGCATTGATCGAATCGTTCCAGTCACCTTCGCCCCATAAGCAGAGACCGTGTTCACCCGTTTCATTATAGAGGAATTCATGTCCCCGCATCATATGGTCGAGTACCGAGCCCTTTTCATCGCTCCTTAAATAGGGAATTTCTTCTTTCAGCAAATCAAATTCCCCGGTTTCCTTGATATACTGACACACCGTTTCAGCGATCCATGCCGAACCGTCCCGGTAAAGCCGTTCGTCAAAGGGGATCCACTGACGGGGCGTATTACCGTTTGGATACTGTTTGGTTAAAATATGGAGGATCCGCTCCCTGGCCGTGGAAGGATCGAGGGGAATATAGGCGGCGATATCCTGCATGGAATCCCGAAACCTGAGTCCTGATACCCGGCCAAACGTTTTCCCCAGATTGACCTGTTGTTTCAGCCAAACGCTGCCGAAAGCATTGATATCATCATCAGGGGTGGATATGCAGAAACGTTCACGGTATCGCTGTTTTTTGTTGTGGAGCCTCTGCAGCTCTTCTTCGTAATAGTGTGCAGAAAGCTTCCCGTTGACAATCGAGGGTGCGTTTTTGGGGTCATCAACAAGACCGGCGACAAATCTGAATGTCTTTTTTTCTCCCGGTTCCAGAACGGTATCGTATTGCATGACTGCTGCCATAAGATGATCGAACGACGTGTTCAGGCTTGCCAGTTGTCCATCACCTTCAAGCGTGTCGGGATGAGCATTGGAGCCGTAAACACCCCTGAATCTTCGATTAGTGGTATCATACTTATCAGGTGTAAATTCGGCTGCGAAAAACATGGTTGGAAAAGGAATATTATTCTGTACATTTCTGTTATAATGAAATATTGCATTCATTTCCGGCTCAAAAAAAGCACCATTACATGCCGGAATTCGTATACCGGGAATGGTGCTCTCCATATAGGGATAAAAACTGATATCCCTTTTTGAATCACCCGTATTTTCAATTTCGACACTCCAGCATTCAACAAGACCTTCGGTGGGCACAAAGAGTTTGAATGAGGTACGTATTCCTTTGTGCTTTGAGACTACATTGGAATATCCCACACCGACTTCACAGAAAAATACTTCCCATTTTTCGCGCTTGTAATTCCGGTTTGCAGCCCAGTAGGAGCCATCATTGTTATCCCGAATATAGATAAGCCGGTTATCGGCGCCGCCCGCACAGAACGAACGAGTACCGTCGGGATTCGTATCCCAGCTTCCCCCGATACCGAACTGATCGCAGCAGATAAGAAATCGATCATTGAAAAGGTAATTCCGCCATGGGCGGGGCGGAAACATTGATGTTATTGTATAGGTGGTATAATCATCATTGAAAAATCCCGCTGTATTCATTATAAGGCCTCCTTTTGAGTTTACATTCAGTTTTTCCCCTTGTACTGAATGTATTGCCTTCCCTTCTTCGTGATAACTCTCTTATCATCCTCACGCTGCGTATATCCTTCTGAATCAAAAATATTAATCATGGGAACACATATTTTCCTGTTGCCCTGAATAATATCCCGAAATTCGGCAACCGTAACACCTTCAGGTTTATCTACCAGAGCATTCAGAAGCTTTTCCCTGCATGGATCAACCACTGATGCATGAAGATAAACGCCTTCGGTAAAGTAGATTTTCTCCTGTTTTACCAGGAATCTCAGAATTTGTCGAAGCCATTTCTCTTCAATACCCCTTTTTTCCGCTTCCTTTTCGAGTTCGCTCACTATCGGAACCTTCATACCGGGTTTTTTCATGAAATTTTCGACAAAATTAATCTGGTCTCTTCTCTCGGGAGGAATCGTTGCCTCATGATCTTTCCGTGCCCAGGTATGACGGACCTTCTTGAGCAATCCCTGCTTTTCCAGGTCTTCGAGCATACACCTGACATAGGGTTCCCCTTCAGACCGTATATCGACACCCATCATACCCAGAAGCTCATTGGTTGACAAGCCATTATCTTCCATAGGGTTATGCTTGTGGAACGCATTGATTTTTCTGAGTGCAATTTCTCTGAATTTAACGTGCGTTTCTTTCCCCGCAGCATAGACTGTGTCATTATCGGCGTAAACACTGATCGTTTCTGGCGGATTGTCAAGGAGAATAGCCGCGACATCGGCGGCAGCGACATTTAATACTTCGGCAATTGTTTTATTGCCGACCGGCCCGACATGTTTATTTACCTCGGCGGCAACAAGTTCGGGGAGTTTCCCTTCCGCGATACGACCGATTGCGTCCAGCAGTTTCTGCGGCCGCCGTTTGTGGTGCAACGGTGCAGAATCGATTACTTCCCCCCCACCCAGCGTTATGTCGCTTGAGGTACTCCGGATAACAAACCGGTCTCCGGCCCGTGCGATACAGGGCTCTGGAAGATGAACCTGGGCCAGTGCCGTATCACCGCCCCGCATATTGTCTTTGTCAATAAGATGAATGCGTACCTGGCTCTCGTAGGTCCCCAGGATAAAGATCGAATGAGTCCAGAGATTGAAGAGCCGGCTGAACTCAAAAAGTCGCAACTTGACATCAAGAAGCATCGTAGGACGCAAGGGGCGATCGGAAATAACCATCCCCCGCTGAAATTCTTCTCGATTTAATCCTACAAGATTTAATGATGCACGGTCACCGGCACGGGCAGACTCGACTTCCTGCTCATGCCGTTCGATTCTTCGAACACGGAGCTCCTTTTCTCCTGGAACTAAATATGCTTTGCTTTCCCTGTGAATAATGCCGCTTAACGCCGAACCGGTAACGACCGTACCGAAACCGCTCACCGTAAAAATCCGGTCGATAAACATCCGGAAAATCTCACCGGCCAGCCGTTCGTGTATTGTTGCTGCTATGGTTTCGATACCTTCTTTGATCTCATCGATTCCCTTACCGGTTTTCGACGAAACACCGATAACAGGCGCATTGGCGAGAAAAGTGCCTTCCACAAATTCCGACACCTCCTCTTTTGCCAGTTCATACACCTCTTCATCCACCAGATCAATCTTTGTCAAGGCAATCAGGCCTTTTGATATTCCGAGAACTTCCATTATCTGAAGATGCTCTCTGGTTTGAGGCATGATACCACTGTCGGCAGCAACCACCATGAGCGCAAAATCGATACCGCATGCGCCACTTACCATTGTATGCACAAAATTCTTGTGCCCGGGTACATCGACAATGCCGACAGAGTCGCCGTTTGCCAAATCGAGATGAGCAAAACCCAGATTGATTGTTATTCCACGACGTTTTTCATCTTTATGCGTATCACATTCAATGCCGGTCAGAACCCTGACAAGGGCCGTTTTTCCATGGTCGATATGACCGGCGGTTCCCATAATCAGATGTTTTGGCATGCTAACAACCTTCCGGCTTCCTGAACAACCGATGTGAGTGCCCCGGCAATGTACTCGATTTCATCATCACCAACCGTCAACATATCAAGAATAACCCTGCCTTCCCTGAGTACGCCCAGTACCGGATGATCGAGGCGTAACAGAGAATCAAAAATATGTTCGGAGAATTTTTCTTTTTCTCTGGATGTTTTTCCCTGCGGAAAGAGTGCAACGGCTGCGCTGTCGAATGTGGCGTCCGGAAGCGATCCACCGCCGGCCTGACCGGTGCTTGGAATGATTTCGGAGGATACGCCCTTGGTTTCGAGGGCCAGAACAAATTTTTCGGCCCTTGTTTCAATCGCCTCTTTGCTCATCGTAAACATTGTAAAAGCGGGATTTCGAGCGAGTAGCCGTTCATCACTGAGATAATTTCTGCATGCACTGGTCAAGGCGGCAATAGTTAACTTTCCTACCCGCAGCGCACGCATGAGCGGCGCTTTTTTCAAGACTGAAACGAGTTCCGACTTGCCGGCGATTACTCCGCCCTGCGGTCCACCAAGGAGTTTATCACAACTGAAACAGACCAGATCAACGCCTGCAGCAAGGGCGTCGCTGACATCAGGCTCCTTCTCCACCGGCCCGCAGGAGGGCTTTCTCAGAAGCCCCGAACCGATGTCATACACAAAGGGCACTCCCTTACTGTGTGCAAAGGAAGCCAGCCCGGTAAGTGACGCCTCTTCGGTAAAACCGGTTACCGCATAGTTCGAGCGATGGGCTTTGAAAATTAAAGCCGTCTCCGGAGATAACGCCTGTTCATAATCGGAAAGGCGAGTCCTGTTTGTGGTACCGACCTCAATCATCTTTGCCCCGCCTGCGGCCATGATCTCGGGTATACGGAACGAACCGCCGATCTCGATTAATTCGCCACGGGATATAATCACCTCTTTATTCTTTGCAAAGGTACTCAACACCAGTATGAGTCCTGCCGCATTATTGTTGACAACAATCGCATCCTCCGCGCCGGTTAAATAGGAGAACAACCCGGAAAGATGATCGTTTCGGTTTCCGCGCCGTCCTTTGTAAAGATCGAACTCAACATTCGAATACCCCGCGACAATCGGTGCAATGTCTTCAAGAACCGCTTTCCCCAGAGGCGCGCGGCCGATATTCGTGTGGAGAATGACCCCGGTAGCATTGACAACCGGTTTCAGGGACGGCGATGCTATTGTGCGGACACGGTCGATAATTCGAGTAATAATTGAACCCGGCGAAGGAACGTTTTTACCTGCGCGGAGAGTATCTCTCAATTCTCCTACCACAATGCGGGCAGCATAGAGCACAAGGTCTCTGCCGTATTCGGGAATTGTCTCTTTCAATTCAGAGGAATTCAGCAGAGAATCGATGCTGGGAATGTTGCGGAAATTATTCATATTAGAATTCACAATAAAATTATTCATCCTAATCAAAAACAGTGTTACTATCAGGAAGATGATCCGGATTATTTCGATCGATTTTCCATTTTTGGAGATTACCTGCGATATATTTAAAGAGGCATTGCATCAATCGACACATTTCCGAGGGAAACCGAAATAAAAAAATCAGAGAGGGCAGGAATCGAACCTGCCACAGACGGTTTTATCCGCCCGCTACTGGTTTTGAAGACCAGCTGGACCACCAGATCCTTCCCCTCTACAATAAAAAATACTAATCGCAACGATACGGTGCCATTTCATCGGTGCGATTGGGGATTTCCGTCTTTTTCGAGCTTTTCCGTATATATTCTACGGGAACAATTTTACCGGTTGGGATCCGTCGCATCCCGCAAACCGTCACCCACAAAATTAAAGGCCATGACCGAAACGAAAATAAAAACACCCGGTATCAGTATCCAGGGATGATACTGAATTTCGGATATATTCATTGCTGCACTGAGCAGATTACCCCAACTGGCATGGGGATCCTGAATGCCAAGCCCGATAAGGCTGAGGGATGATTCCCCGAGGATATATGCCGGTATCGACAGGGTGAGCGAAACAATGGCATAGGAAAGGGTCTGTGGTAGAATATGTTTGAATATGATCGATAAATCCGATGCACCGATTGCCCGTGCCGCAGTAACAAAATCTCTCTTACTGATCGAGAGGGCCATCCCTCGAATAACCCGTGCAAAACCGGCCCAGCTGATAAAACTCATGATGATAACGATAAGAAAATAGACCTGTATCGACGACAGGGTAATCGGAAAGGCACTGCGGAGAGCAAGCATGAGAAAAAATCCGGGCACCAGCATAAAACACTCGGTAAATCGCATGAGCACCCAGTCGACTTTGCCTCCGTAGTAGCCCGACAGGCCGCCAACCAGAAATCCAAGAAAGAAAGTAATGATAACCCCGAAAAACCCCACGGTCAGCGATACCCTGGCACCGTAAATGATACGTGAAAAAAGATCGCGTCCGACACTGTCGCCGCCCATCAGATAAAAACGACAATCGGAAGGATTTCCTTTAACACCAAACAAATGACGGGAAAGGGGAATTATTCCCCACAACTTTACTTCATCCCCTTCGGCAAACAACGTGAGCGGGTATGGACGACTTGTATCCTCCACATATACTCGTTCGTAATATTTATTAAAGGTATAAGTATATGGATACACAAAAGGTCTGATCCTGAACTCTCCATTGTGAACAAAATGGATTTTGCCGGGCGGAACATAGGAATTACCCCGGTTGGCATTATCATAATGGTAGGGCGCGAAAAACTCGGCGAATATCATTATGAAGTAAAGAACACAGAGAATAACAAGGCCCGGAATTGCCAGCGGATGGCGCAGAAATTTCTTTGTTATCCGTTTATCTTTCAGCACATTCATTTTCGCATCCTCGGATCGGCCACAACCAGAAGGATATCCGCCAGGAGGTTCCCGAGAATAAGCATCACCCCGCCCATGAGCATGCTCCCCATAACCAGAAACGTATCCTGGGCCCGCACCGCGGCCAGCATGAGGCTTCCCATGCCCGGCCAGTTGATAATGATCTCCACCAGTGCCGCGCCGCTCAACAAGGAAGAAAAGGAAAAACCAAACAACGTGATAAGGGGGTTTATGGCATTCCGTAAGGCATGCTTGTAGATCACTTTGTTTTCGGGAAGCCCTTTTGCCCGGGCGGTAATCACATATTGCTTCCGTAATTCTTCGAGCATATTCCCTCTGCTGATACGCTGGAGTCCTGCCAGGGCGTGAATTGTCAGGATGATCACCGGAAGAATCAGATGCGCAGCCCGGTCGACGATTTTCAGGGGCCAGGAAAGCTGCTCGTAATTCGATGAAATCATGCCCCCCATGGGCAGGGCGGATATGATCGGAAGGTCACGTCCCACATACACGGTGTACATTAAAAGCAAGGCGAGAAAAAAGCTGGGAAGCGACATGCCGAAATAAGAGATAACCGACATGATCCGGTCACCCCATGAATATTGACGCACCGCCGCATAGATCCCCAGCGGCACCGCAACGAGCCAGGTCAGGAGGATCGAAAAAAACGAGAGCGTGAGGGTGTTTAAAAAACGCTCGGCAATGACCGCAGAAACATTGGCCTCCCTGGAAAAAGAATAGCCAAGATCCAGGCGAACCAGACGCATCAGCCAGTAACCGAACTGGATAATCGCCGGATCATCAAAATGATACTTTTCCTCGATCTTTTCAACGGTCTCCGACGAAATACGGGGATCAAACCGGTACTTGGCCAGGATATCTCCCGGCGCGAGATCGATAAAAAGAAAGGCAATAAAAGACATTATGAGGAGCTGAGGTATGGATATCAGCATCCTCCGGATTATTTCATCACGCATTACTGTTTTTCGGTATCGATATAGATTTTTTCTATATTATGGAGTACGCCGCCGTTGGGTGACGGATTAATATTCTTGAATTTATTGGAAATACAGACGGTTCTTTCGTTCAACACCGTATAAATAAGCGGTAGCTTTTCGGCCGCAACACGCTGCCATTCATCATAGATCGCTTTTCGCTGAGCCTTGTCAAGCTCCTTGACTCCCGATACAAAGAGGGTGTCGATTGTTGCTTCCCATTCAGTCGATGGCTCTTTCTGGCGGGGAAACCACATGTGGAGTGTCCCGGATGAATGCCAGACATTTTTACCGAAATGGGGCTCGGGACCGCCGGTAAGTCCTAAAAGAATAGCATCCCAGTTAAACGGACGGTTATCGATTCTCTGTACCAGACTGTTGAACTCCATCTGTTGGAAATGAACTTTAAATCCAAGCGTTTCCAGGTCTTTCCGGATTATTTCGGCAATCTTTACCCGCACATTATTCCCACTGTTGGTAATAAAGGAAAATTCGACCGTGTTTCCATCAGCATCCTCGAGAATACCATCACCGTCCGAATCCTTGAATCCTTCATCGGCAAGTATTTTCTTTGCCTTCTCAAGGTCATATTCCTGCCGGGGAACATCGGGGTTATAAAAATACCCTTCAGAAGGAGTCATCGGACCCCACTGAGGATACCCCAGGCCGTTCATGACAATACGGATCATGCTTTCTTTATCAAGGGCATGGGCCACAGCTTTTCGAAATCGAGGGTTGCGGAACCATGATTGCTTGACCGGGTCCACATAGGGCTTGCCGGTTTCGGAATCGGTAAGGGTGTTCTGATTAAAAAAGAGAAAGCTGCTTCCCGTTGCCGGTCCGAGACGGAACACCGTATAGTTGCTTTTAGCCTCTTCTTTTTTCAGCCCCGGATAATCTTCCCCTTTTGCTGCAAGCACATCGATTTCTCCCCGCTTGAACCGGAGCAACTCCGTATTTTGATCGCTGACAATCATATAGACAAGGCGATCAAGATAGGGCAGCCGGTTGCCGGCCGAATCTTTTTCCCAGTAGAGAGGATTTCTGCGGAAGGTCACTTTTTGTGAAGAAACATACGAATCGAGCAAAAACTTCCCGGTTCCCACCATCGAATCGGGCGGCGTCTGGATACCAAGGGCATTGGAAAAGGTCCCCGATTTTACAAACTTTTCATACCGGTGCTTTGGAAGGATCGGCGCCACACCGCCATTGACAGTGCGGAGAAAAGGAGCGAAGGGAGTGGGGAGTACGAATTTTACCCGGTGGCTGTCCAGCGGGGTTACTTCAATTTTCTTACCTTCAATCAGTAGTATATCCCGAGCCGAGTTCGGGTTGATATCTTCGTTGTAAATCAGATCATTAAAGGAGAATTCGACATCATAGGCGCTGAACGGCACGCTGTCGGACCAGAGGACTCCTTTTCGAATATGAAAAATCCAGGTGAGTCCGTCCTCCGAAACCTCCCAGCTCTCGGCAAGATTGGGCTCGGGCATCCTCGTCACCCCGTCAATGCGGGTAAGCCCTTCATAAATATACTGGGTAAATTCACTGGTCGATGTTTCCGTAGCGGTAATGGGGTTGAAAGATTTAGGATCCGAAATTGTTGACATTATCAACTCTCCACCGTACGTTCCGATCTCGGGAACAAACGTTTCGGCTTTTTTCTGCAGCGCCATATAATCGATACCCTCGACTTTGGATGCTTTCCTATCTTTTATGGAACCGCACCCCACAAGGGATATCAGTGCTGCTGCAGTTATTATGACGAATCCTTTAAAGCGCATTAAGTGCTCCTTTCGTTATCAACAGGGCAATAGTAATTGCTACTAAACTATAACAAAGTTCACATATACTTCAAGTAGCACGCCGGCCGGCGGCTATATATGCGCCTTATGTAATGATTTCCATTTTTCCGCAAAGGCATCACTACGGGCCATTGCCGAAATGATTTCTTTTTCCTTCCGGTTCCAATTTTCTGTCTGGGGATTAAACGGCAGCGTCTGCACAAAACCCTGAATCAGATTATCGACAACAGTTTCTTGTGTGCAGGATGGGGCAATTTCCCGGACACAGGCACATTTTCGGGCAAGGATTCTTTTCTGGGTGTTCCGCTGTTCCGCCGGCAGCAGAAGATAGTCCGGGAGATTCCGGTATGCATCGGTATAGGGGATCGAACCATGCTGGAGCACGGCATGGGCGGTCCGTTTCTGGGCGGAACCAACCATTTTTTTGTTACCCACCATAATTTCATCCCGGTTGGGCGCCAGAAAACAGGGGAGCCTCACCGCAGTCCTCTCCCGAACGATATCGGGAGCCGAATCATGCGAAGAACTCCTAATGCCACAGCGGCGGAAGCCGTCCTGTAGACATTGTGAAATCAGGTTATAGGTTTGAGGAATAGACCCGCCCATCCCGGTGATTCCTTTTGGAAAGATGATGCTGTAGGTGATGTCCTCATCATGCAACACCGCCCGTCCACCGGTCGACCGCCGAATCCAGTCGATACCATCCCGTTCCATGGCCTCAAAATCGAGTGTTTTCTCCGGATTTTCACGGTAACCAAGGCTGATTGCCGGTGGAGACCAACGATAGACCCGAAGGTAAATTATATTCGATACACGGCATTGTTCCAACAGAAACAGGTCCGCCGCCATATTAAAGGATGCGGCATTTGGTGGGTCGTTAATTATTCGAATTGTTGTCGGCACCTGAGAAAAATAATCTTTTTGTGGGTATGAGAAACATATTTTTTTAGTATTCGAGTGTATTAAAGAAGTTATTACGTGAGGAGTGTATGAAAAATTTTGCAATCGGTATCGATTTAGGAGGCACAAACCTGAAAGGGATCATCATGGAGGGTGACGGCAGCTTTCGTCATCTGACCCGTGTCCCCACAGGCGGACAGGAAGGCGGCACAAAGGTGCTGGAAAATATTCTTACGTTAATCGAAAAGCTCCTAAAAAAAGAAGGGTCTTCCGAATCCTGTATCGGCGTAGGGCTTGGGACTCCCGGCTTTGTCGATGACGACGGTACGGTTCTTGGCGGTGCCGAAAACCTTCCGGGATGGAAAGGTACCAATATCTACGATCCGATCATGCAGCAATTCGGTTTGAAAACGACTGCCACCAACGATGTCACCATTACTGCCCTTGCCGAAGCGAAATACGGCGCAGGTAAAGGAATAAAAAACATGGTCTGCTTTGCCCTTGGAACCGGTATCGGCGGCGGTATCGTGATTAACGGCAAAGTGTATAAGGGCAGCCACGGCATGGCAGGTGAAATCGGCCATATTATGGTCGATCCCAATGGGCTTCCCTGCACCTGTGGCCACAAAGGATGTGTGGAACAGTATGCATCGGCAACCGGAATCGTAAATTTAGCTAAAATGCTGGCCATGAAATTCGAATCCGATATACCGAGCACCCTTAAAAGAATTGCTCTTGAAACACCCGAATCGCTTAGTGCAAAGCTTGTGTACGATTATGCCAAAGACAGCGATCCATTCGGACAATATATTAACGAAATCGCCTGTGAAAAACTGGCCCATGCTATCGGAATTATTATCAATACCCTTTCACCCGACCGTGTTATCCTGGGTGGCGGAGTCATGAAAGCCGGTCATATTATTCTTGATACAGTCGCTCGTCATATTCCGAAATACTGCTGGCAACAGCTGTGGGAACTCTGCGACCTGGTTGAGTCGGAGCTGGGCGAAGACGCCGGTGCAATCGGCGCGGCCGCGCTTGCCTTTGAAGAGATCGAGGTTGAAGTGCATGTCTGATGTTAAAGAAAGAATTGCCGAACTGCGGCGGCAAATCAACACCTACGATGCCGCCTATTACGGCCGGGGTGAATCGCTGATTTCCGACAGAGACTACGATGCGCTCTATGCCGAACTGAGCCGTCTCGAAAAAGAAAATCCTCAGTATCAGTCTCCCGATTCACCAACCCGACGTATCGGGAACGACCTTACTAAAGAATTCCCCAAGGTCCGGCACAGTGTCCCCATGATGAGCATTGAGAACACCTACTCCGAAAATGAAATAGGCGAGTGGATAAACCGGATCTCAAAATTGCTTCCCGGCGAATCCATTAATCTTTGTGGAGAGCTTAAAATCGATGGGGTTGCCGCTGCTCTCCGCTATGAAAACGGTCGTTTGCAACGGGCGATAACCCGGGGTGACGGGATTGTGGGTGATGATGTTACACCCAATATCAAGACAATCCGATCTATTCCCCTGAAGGTCGATTATACCGCATCCTTTGAGGTCCGGGGAGAGGTTTTCATGACCTTCGATAATTTTCAAAAACTCAATGAGTCGATAATCGAAAGTGGACAGAAACCGATGCAGAATCCCCGCAATACGACTGCCGGAACCCTGAAACTTCAGGATCCGAGGGAAGTTGCCCGACGGCACCTCTCATTCTATGCCCATTATCTCCTCTCGGAAAATCATCAAAAAAGTCACTTTGAAAATATCCGGTTTCTCTCAAGCATCGGATTTCCGGTAATCATCAATTCGGGCGTTCTTACAACAACAGAACAGGTCATTGCGTTCTGCGAGGGATGGGGACGGGAACGGTTTGATCTGGATTTTCCGGTGGATGGTGTTGTTATGAAGGTCGACAATTTCGACCAACAGCGTCGTCTGGGGGCAACAGCCAAAAGCCCCCGCTGGGTAATTGCCTATAAGTATCAGCCTGAAACAGCGGTAACCCGGGTGACCGGCCTCGATTCGCGGGTCGGACGGACCGGGGTGATCACCCCGGTAGCACGGCTGGAACCGGTCGCGCTGGCCGGCACCACAATCCGGAACGCGACCCTTCACAACTACGATGAAACCGCTCGTCTTGACATCAGGGTTGGCGACGCGGTTGAAATTGAAAAGGGCGGAGAAATAATTCCCAAGGTAAATAAAGTACTCACCGAAAAACGTCCTCCTGATACCGAACCCTATTCACCGCCCGGGCGATGCCCCTCCTGCGGATCGACGCTCGACAGAATCGAGGGTGAAGTGGCGCTCCGGTGTCTCAACTCCTCCTGTCCGGACCAGATATTCGCCTCCCTGACTCATTTCGTGTCTCGCACCGCCATGAATATCGACACCCTGGGTCCGGCACTCATTAAGCAGCTTATCGACAATGATCTGGTTCATACTCCGGCAGATTTGTATACTCTGCAACAGGACCGGCTGGCATCACTCGAACGAATGGGCGAAAAATCGGCGCAGAATGTACTTGAAGCGCTTGAAAAATCTAAAAGCAATCCGGTTGACAAGTTGCTCCATGGCCTGGGAATCCGCATGGTCGGCGCGCAGGCGGCAAAAATCCTCTCCCGACATTTTGATGATATCCGTGACCTTTATGACATACCCGCCGAAAAACTGGAAGCCATCGATGGTATCGGGCCTCGCATGGCACAGAGTATCCGCCTCTATTTCGACCGGCCGCAGAACCGGGAACTCATTGAACGGTTTCGAGAGTACGGGCTTAATCTCAAAGGTAAACCTCGATCTCAACGTGAAGGCCCTTTTTCCGGTAAAACATTCGTCATTACCGGAACACTCGAGCGTTTCACCCGTGAAGAGGCCAAAGAGCTTATCGAACAACGAGCAGGAAAAGCATCATCATCGGTGTCGAAAAAAACCGATTATGTGGTGGTTGGCGAAAACGCGGGCTCAAAACTGACAAAGGCGCAGCAGCTTGGGGTAAAGGTTTTGAGTGAGGATGAATTTTTGGGTATGCTTAAGTGAGATAATCCAGCGCCCCCCCATCATCACCTCCTCACCATTTTTTGCCCGTCCCTATTTACAATATATTTTTTTGATGTTAAAATATTAAATTGAAGACTTCGTATAAGCTTTAGAGGATTTTTACCTATGAAAATGATTGAAAGTATTCAGTTTGATACGCCACCGATTATGCTCGCCGCATGGCAGGGCATGGGCAATGTGGGCCTGATCACCATGGATTATTTTCGCCGGAAGATCGATGCAAAGCCCTTTGCCGAAATCGATATGAGCCCCTTTGTCATTCCCGACTCGATTGTCGTTAAAGACGGTATTGCCCAGTTTCCCGAGATTCCATCAAGTGTTTTTTACTACTCCCACAATCCGAATCTGATCATCTTTCTCAGCAACGGGCAGGTTGGAGGCAAGGAAGGTATTACGATCATTAAGACGATTCTGGATATCGCTCACCAGTTTCAGGTGAAACGGATATTTACCTCGGCGGCCTTTGCTCAGCCCATGAGTCATCAACAGGGCTCGGAAGTCATGGTTGCCTGTAATCAGGAATCGTTTTTGGATTTTACCGAAGATTTCGGGGTCACGCCCATGCCCGACGGTTACATTGCCGGACTCAACGGTCTGCTTTTGGGCGTTGCAGCATCACGGGGTATCGAGGCGGCATGCCTTTTAGGAACAATACCATCCTATGCAACTAATCTTACCTATCCAAAGGCATCACTCGAAATACTGAAAATATTCGAAGGGATTTTTGATGTTTCCCTGAGCCTTGATGAGATAAAAAGCGCTGCCTCGGAAATGGATCAGCAACTGGAAACCATCGAAGACCGGATAAAAGAATTTTTCCCCAATGTCCACGAACACGATGAAGAAATGTCATCGCTGAACCTCAAGGAAGAGGAAGTTCCCCAGTATATCATGGATAAAATCGAGCGTCTGTTCGACAATGTCGAACAAGACCGGAGCAAAGCCAAGGTGCTCAAAGATGAACTCGTGCGGTGGAACCTTTTCGAATTGTACGAAAAGCGGTTTTTAGATCTTTTCAAAGAAAACAACTGGGGAGAAGATATGGATTAATGGCCTTTTAAGTGAAGAGAGCGCCATTCTCTTGCGTGTAGACCATTTCTCCCAATATACTGCATCTGAGTTATTCACCCGATTCCTTCCGTAGAATAAACCAGTCGATTGTCTTGGTGGGCACCAGCCTGCTTTGTGTGCGTTCTGATTTAATGAGCGTAAGTCCGAACTCTCCGAAATTGTGAGGAATACCAAAGGTGGCGACCAGGAGGCCACCATTTTTTAACGCACGGCTTACATTGTGTGCTGCCGGGGCATGATTTCGCATGTGATTGAACACACTGAATGCAATAACATAATCGAACACCTCCTCTTCGCCGAAGGGTTCCTTTTCGAGATCGAGCAGTCGGATGTCGGGGTCTTTTGGTCCGAGCCTGTTGAGGGGTATTTCGTAATCTTGAAAGGCGTTGATACCCGACTCATGGCCGTCAACTCCCGTATAGTTGCCGGGATCAAGATAATCGATCAGATGAATTCCAGCCCGTCCGGCACCGCAGCCGAAATCGAGCAGCCGGTGCCCGGGCTGCAGACCGTGGGAGACCAGATACTCATACTGATCGAGCCCAAGCGCCCACTTGCTTCCGTAAATACGATGGTGCTCTTCCTCTAAAACATTAACATTGTGTCCGCGTTTCCAGGTCATACTTCTCAATCCCGGCTGAAATTACTGAAGGCCCAAAATGGGTTGCTGGAACGAAACAAGGAGTGGAATCGAAGGGTTGTTGATTCCAATACTCCAACATTCCACCACTCCAATCTTCCATTTCAATCTAAAAAGCATAATTAAAATACTCCAGTTCGAAATCGAAATGCTTCTGCACCAAATAGATGCTGCGGCTGTCGAACCAGTCACGATAGTGAATATTATTATGGTTTGATTTATTTACATGGGATAGTTCCGTATCGGGAAGTGCAAGGCGCCGGGTAATTGTCGTAAAATCGTCCTGAAGATTTTCGAATTTTCCGATAAAATCCACCGTGGGCTTAACGTTTGCATCAAAAAGAAGATGACGGCTTCTGTCTTTGACATATCTCCCCTTTGGAAAGCCCGGCTCTCCGCGGAAATAGACATCGGCAAGCCAACGGTTGAAATATGCCGGCGATGGTGGTCCGGGAATCCGGTTCATCTTAATCTGATAAAAATAGCGGGAAAGGGCCAGCGAATAGGGGTTCCGGGTAAACCCGAAGGTAAAATACTCATTGCGGTCTACTGAAAACTGCTGCTCGATGCCTTCAATAGAGGCGAACTCTTCGACCCGGCACCGCGTGCCGGTCATGATATCGGTCCATTGCATGGTCACAATATCACCATCCTTACAGAAGGGCCGAAGGGTTTTCTGGACACTGGTTCCTGCGGTCTTACGGGTTTTAATAAAGATATATTTCTGGGAGAAAGAGACTATCGCCATCGCATAATTTTCCGGTGACGGGTTATTATGAAATTTCCGCTTTTAAAATACAGGTCCCTGAAATCGAATTCCTTGATTTTCAGTTTTATCCCTTCCCTGGATGCTTTCCAGATTGCGTAATTCATACTGAGCTGATCTCGCCGGGAACCCCGTCGATATTCCCGGGCCCAGATATCACAGACCCTTTTCAGCTTTTCGCTTTTATTGTTCTTCACCATCATCCGGGTGCCATACAGCCCCTGGTGACGGGGAAAACCCTCCAGTGCATAGCGCTGCATGTGGGAAACCACGTTCTGTTTCGAATCGAGCTGCGCCTGCAGTACCACCGCCGCTTCATCATAAATGCACGTTCTGTCCGGGTGACGGGCGATCATCAGGTCGAAGCCATCCTTCCGGTTTTTATCGATAAACTCATTCAGGTCGGCATTCAAAAGCATAGACCCATCGAGGGTAATGCAGATATCGTACTGGGGAGGAATGTACTTGTGATGCTCGATTTTCAGGAGTGATGCTTTGCGTTTCGGGCAGGAAATATGACCAAGCCTCTTTGCAATATTGACCGGTTTCCAGATATCGGTGCAAATTCCCGTGTCACTTAAGCAGTAGTAATCCCATCCGGGAGTCACCACCTGCGGATCTTTCAAAGTATCGTAATTGCCGAAAATGAAGGTAAAAATTATGTTCCTGTTTTTTCCGGGAACGATATGATCGGGTGCATCATGACATATCCTCGACTCACCGGTTGGCGCCGGAGGGATCCCTGTTGTATCTGTTATCTGCGTTCCTGTTGCCTGCATACAAATCACTTTCTCTAACGATCATTATCAACCTTACATTAAAATATCGGATTGTGCACTTGAAATCTTTAGAATCCAGGCGATTACAGGTCTGCACCTATACCTTGAAGTCGTGAAGGGGGATTGTTTCGGGAAGCTCTTCTTTTTTCTGATCAAGTATTTCATGAGGTACCCACCGTATAGTCAGGCTCTTGACCTGGGTCGACGAAAGGGCTTCGATGATATGAGAATACCAGGGTACGGTGGTTGCGATCAGAAGAAGGTCGATTTTTTCCCTGGCTAAAATTGATGCAATCGAATCGAGACCGCCCACAACCGGATATCCCTTAAATTGCCCCGGCTGGGCATCTGTAAAGGGCCAGATAACACCGTGAAGTGTGGCGGATTTGTCTTTTTCGACACTGTCGATAAGACTCGAAGCAACAGGGCCGTCACCCAGAACAATGACTTTTCCGGTCGATGCGATCACCCGTTTCAATTGTGAGCCGATTCCTGGAAGAAGTTCACGCCAGGCGACCAAAAGCACCGATATGACTATGGAAGCAATAGCAATAACCAGCCGTGAGTATGCCATCGATTTGATAAAGTATGCGCAGGCGATAAACAGCACCGACGCAATCAGGCCCGAAAGAAAGGTGTTGGATGTCGAGTATCGCTCCTTGGTATACACCCCCCGAGACGCCATCACCCAGATATAACTAAGGGAGATAAGCAGATGCATTATCAGGATAACAAGAATATTACCCGCCATGTAGGGATTGACCATATCGGTCATTTTATAACGGATGATCAGCCCTCCCCAGAGGGTGGCGTTGATAATCAGGAGATCGATAAAACAGGCGGTGAATGTCTTGAAAAGATTTGCCCCTATGTTAATTGCTCCCAAAAGCGCGGTGCCGAGAAAGAGCAGCCACTGGGGGAAAAATGCCGCATGGGTATGACGATATTTTCTGGAGAAGAGAATCATCGCCTGGTAAAAGGCCCACCGCGCCCTGAACGACTGTATTGATGAACTCTTCCCTTTAAAATGAATTATCTGGGTAACCGGATAATACCAGACAGTATAGCCCCATTTCCGCACCTGCGCGCACAAATCGAGATCTTCACCGTACATAAAAAACCGCTCGTCAAAACCGCCGATCTCTTCATATAACTTTGTGCGCATAAACATGAACGAACCTGAAACAGCATCGACTTCCGCAGGTTCATCCGGGTCCATGTAGGTAAGGTTATATCGACCGAAGGTCTTACTCTTCGGGAAAAGCCTGCTCAGGCCCAAAAACCGGTAGAGTGCAACTATAGGAGTAGGAAAACTCCGCCGGCAGCTTATTTGAAGCGAACCGTCGGGGTTGAGTGTCTTGGGACCCACCAGCCCGGCTTTTGTGTTACTGTCGAGAAAATCTGCACACGCAGCAAGAGTGTTTTTCGAGATGACCGTATCGGGATTGAGAAACAGAAGGTAGTCTCCCTTTGCATTCCTGGCTCCTACATTGCATGCACGACCGAATCCCACATTGCTTTTCAGCGCTATCCATTTTACCTCGGGAAAATCTTTGGTAATCAGTTTTTCGGAATTGTCGTTGGACGCATTATCGACAACAATAATCTCCGTTTGATCGTAACGGTCTGCATGCTTTATCGAACAAAGTGCCTGGTAGAGATACGTTGGCACCTTATAATTAACGATAACGATCGAAATAAGGCCCGAAGGACTGCTTTGTGAATTCAACTATCCATTCCTATGGATAAATGACCGCAATCTGAGTTTCCAGAGAAGAAGCATAGCTTCACGAATAATCTTTGTCGACATTTTTGATTCACCACGCTTGCGGTCGGTGAAAATAATGGGGATTTCTTTAATGCGAAAGCCTTTTTTCCAGGCCAGATAATTAACCTCAATTTGAAAGGAGTATCCTGATGAGCCGATTTTGTTGAGATTTAATGCCTGAAGGACTCTCCTTCTGAAGCATTTGAATCCGCCGGTACTGTCGGTGAATGGAAGGCCTGCGATAATTCTGGTGAAAACCATATTGGCGAAATAACTGAGCATCAAACGGCTCATAGGCCAGTTAATCACATTAACTCCGTTTTTATATCGTGATCCCAGCACCAGATCGCTATTTTTAATCTCTTCTAAAAACCTGGGAAGGTAGGATGGATCATGGGAAAAATCGGCATCCATTTCAAAAATATACTCATAATCCCGCTCAAGTGCCCATTTAAACCCGCTGATATAGGCTCTTCCCAACCCTTCCTTTCTTGCCCGACTCAACAGATGGACTCCGCTGAATTCTTCACTCAACGCCTTCACGCAGTTGGCTGTACCGTCCGGGGAAGAATCATCAACCACTAAAACATCGGTGCCGGGAACAACCTTGTATATCTCGGGAATAATAAGACCGATATTTTCGCTCTCATTATAGGTGGGAATTATTATCAACGAGTTTTCTTCAGACATTGCTCATTCTCTCGATAAAGTATGGTAAATTGGGCTCTGATGGTTTTATATTCACTACGATAGAACCTCGGTTTTTAGTCAATGCATGAGCATTAATATGGAAAAATATACGTTTTGTGCAGAGGCAAAGCTTAACCATTGAAGAGTGAATTAATCTATTTTTTCATAACATCACATTCCAGGATACTTTCACTGTAGGATTTCTATGCTCAATATTTACCTTATTCCCTTCAAACAGCAATTCACCGAATTTGCCGAAATATTCACCGATTTTATCCAAAATCAGCAGTGGATTACCGTCTTTATCCTCATTTTCGGAACCTTTGTCATCGAGCGAATTATCGTCTTCCTCTTTAACAGAGTCACTATATTTGCCCGTAAAACCCGCACCGAGATCGACGATTTAATTGTTAAAAACTCCAGCAGGCCGGTGGGCAATTTTGTTCTCCTCTTTGGCGCATTCCTTATTGCGAATGTGCTCAGATTGCCGCTGGAGCCTTTTGATGTTAAAAAATTCCTTCTCGTTGCCATCAAAATAGGTGTGGTGCTCAATGGGCTCTGGCTCTGTTTTCGCATAATCGACATTGTGGGCGTTTATCTTTTGCACAGGATCGTGAAAACCAGCAGCCGTCTTGATGACCA
This sequence comes from Chitinivibrionales bacterium, assembly GCA_014728215.1. NCBI lineage: Bacteria > Pseudomonadati > Fibrobacterota > Chitinivibrionia > Chitinivibrionales > Chitinivibrionales bacterium. Next base: position 23,624 of record WJLZ01000202.1, on the reverse strand, counting down.
ATTGGTGCCGATATTTCAGAAGACAATCAAGGTGTTTCTCTTTATTCTCGGCATGGTCTATATCATTCAGGCACTCGGCTACTCAGTTTCAGGCATTATCGCCGGTCTTGGTATCGGCGGCCTTGCCGTTGCAATGGCTGCCAAAGATACACTCGCAAACTTCTTCGGATCAATGATGATCCTTGCCGACCGGCCTTTTAAAAAGGGCGACTGGATCAAGATACAGGATAATGAAGGCGTTGTTGAAGAGATCGGATTCCGCTCCACCAGGATCCGGACCTTTCCCAAAACTCTGATCAGTATTCCCAATTCGGTCCTGGCCAACGAATCGATCGATAACTATACCCGCATGCCGAAACGGCGGGTAAAGATGACGGTCGGTGTCACCTACGAAACCACAGCCGAACAGATGGAAAATGCGGTGAAAGGCATTGAAAAACTTCTTACAACTCACGAAGACGTTAGTCAGGAATTCATGATGGTTAAATTCACCGATTTCGGAGCATCATCACTGGATATCCTTGTCTATTATTTTACCAACACCACCGATTGGTCGGAGCATCTTGCCGTGCGGCAGGAGATAAATCTTGCCATTATGCGGCTGATCGAAAACATGGGGCTTTCCATCGCCTTTCCCACCCGAACACTTCATGTAAAACAGGCATGATAAATCAGAGCTGTCCAAAAATAGAACGCCGATGACGCCAATTTGCCTAATTATCGCTGATTTTTTTTGATATTTTTATATTTCTGATCGGCAAATATCAGCTTGATCAGCGTAATTAGCGTTCTATTTTGGACAAGACTGATGAGAAATGATTAAACCCAAAAAGCATTGTCGTAATCGTTCCCCTTATCTTTTATCTCTCTTTCTTGTCCTCAACCTGTTCTTCTCCCTGTCCACATCTCTCCTCAATATCTCGCATCCGCAAACTCAACCCATCCTCCGGCTTTCACCAGCGCTTCATCGAATTCACTCAGCGAAAAGGAGACCGATATGTTTTTACCGTCATCACGGTTAAACTCAAGTTTTTTATTGTCAAGATCGACTGCGCACGCTACTTTGCCGTTTCTGTTAAAATCAAAAAGCGTATCGATTGTCTCTTTCGGTAGTTCAATCGCCATCATACCGCAATTGAACATATTCTGGCGGAATATGCGGGCAAAGCTTTGAGCCACCACAACTGTAATTTCATTAACCTCCAGCGCCCACGGTGCATGCTCCCGCGAGGAACCGCAGCCGAAATTTTCACGGGTAATTATCACCCGTGCCTGCCTGAGATTCTCACCCGCGGGATCGAATCCCTCGAGATTGAGGTCTTCCAGCAAATGGGGCCCTAAAGCCCCCTTGGCAACCTCGGTTAAATACTTCGCGGGAATAATCTCATCGGTGTTGATATCGGATCTGTCTAAAAACAGTACCGATCCGCCGAATTGTTTCATAATAGCGCTCCTTCTCTATGCTCTTACTTTAAAATTTCTCTGGGATCAGTCAGGTGTCCGGTAATACCGCTTGCGGCAGCCGAGGCGGGACTCATTAAATGAACCATTCCTCCCTTACCCATCCGTCCGTTGAAATTCCGGTTTGTTGTGGATGCACACACTTCGCCTTCAGCAAGGACACCAGTGGACATGCCCAGGCATGCGCCGCAGGTAGGATTGGTCACACAGTAGCCGGATTCCATGAATGTCTGAAGAATTCCCTCTTTCATGGCCGCCTTGAATATTTCGGGCGTTGCCGGTGAAACGATTCCTCGAACGCCGGGGGCAAGAGGTTTCCCTTTCATCACCGATGCGGCTTCCCGAAGATCGGAGAGCCGTCCATTAGTGCAGCTCCCGATATATACCTGATCAATTTTCGTCTCACTTAATTCGGAAAGTTTTTTCACCTGATCGGGTTTATACCCAACCGTCGCAACAGGCTCGAGCGCTGAAACATCGATGGTATGCCGTGAAGCATACCGGGCGTCATCATCCGAATGCCACTGCCGGAACGCCGCGATCGCCGCTGCTTTGTCATTTCCATACTCTTCAGAAATGAAAGGCCACAGATAATCGACCGTGACGGAATCGGGCATGCATACACCCGATGTTCCACCGGCCTCAATAGCCATATTACAGAGCGTCATCCGCTCCTCCATGCTCATGGAATCGACTACCGGACCACCAAATTCGATCACATGATCGGTAGCACCATTGACAGTCAGCTGCCTGATAATCTCCAGAATGATATCCTTTGCAAAAACACCTTTCTGCGGTTTACCGGTAATATCGATCCGGATCGTTTTCGGCTCCCTGAACGAACAGACCCCCTTGAGGATACCAACCTCGAGATCGGTCGTTCCCACCCCGGCGGCAAAGGCGCCGAAGGCGCCGTGAGTGCAGGTATGACTGTCTCCCATAATTACCGTGTAGCCCGGACGGATAAAACCCTTCTCCGGAAAGATCGCATGACAAACGCCGTTACACCCCACATCGAAAAAGTCTTTAATCTTGTGGCGATGCGCCCAGTCGCGCAAAATCCTCGCCTGCATAGCAGTCTTCGAGTCCTTTGACGGCGTTACGTGATCGATGACCGCCTTTACTTTTGACGAATCGAAAACACGGTCCTTTTTACGCCATACCAGATCGGCAATTGCAATGGGGGTGGTTATCTCATGGCATAAAACAACATCCAGAGAGACAATTTTTGTCCCCCTAAAGGGCTCATCAACCACATGCTTCTGGAAAATCTTTTCGGTGATCGTTTTTCCCATGGGTATCCCTCGTTTCAACTATGGTTATGTATCACTACTTTTTTTCATTACGTTTCGTTGTATCTATTGTTACCGAATCCTTCACTCAGTCCCGATCATGAATCTACCTGCAAATAATCCTTGTGCGGGGGGATTGCGCACCAGACCGCACGAAAAGGTGCGTGGGCGCCACTGACCAGCTTATGGGGTAGTCGCGCATTAAACGATATGCTGTCACCCACGTTCAAATCATACTTCGATTCTCCAACCCACAAAACCGCCATACCCGACAAAACATACCCCATCTCAACACCATCATGCCCCCCGGTCGATAATTCAACCTCACGGCTCTGGGCAATCTCCAGAAGAAACATCTCTGCGGGATATGCGTTGTCAAAACTCGTTATCAACTGTTCGTACTGTGCACCGTTGTTTGCCGTTGTCAGACGTTCTCCCGGACGATGAATACGCGCGGTCCGGGCCGGCGAAAGAAACCTGAACAGATCGACGATATCCATATCCAGGGATGAACAGACACCCATCAGCGTTTCAATCGACGGCGACACTTTTCCCCGTTCTATCTGACTCAGCATGCTTATCGATATCCCCGCTTTTTCGGCAATATCACTCTGATTTTTGCCGGTCTTTTCCCGGTACGCCCTGAGAATAGCTCCAATGTGATCCCGAGGATAATTCAGTATTACTTTATTCATTACAGTAATTATAAAACATGTTTAAGAAAAAGTCAAATTAAAAACGACGCCGGGGAGTATTGCAAATAGTATTTTTAAGCCGAAGGCAAAAAGAGATGTTTTAAAACCGGATATCAAATATTTTGTATTTATGGAAAAGAGCAAAAAATACACCGAGGTTAATCTTCAGGAGCTCGAAAAAGAGCTCGACAGCACCAATCTGAAGATTGACGATATACAAAATCTGAAAAAGCTGACCGAAAGTCAGGCGATCGAGCTTGCCGGCGGCGATCTTTTAGAGCATATCGAGAAGGATGAAGAGATTCTTTTATCGCTCGATAAGCAACCCGGCACCTATCACCAGGATATCATATTTGCACTCATCCAGATCCGTCTTCCTGAAAACGAAGCCCAGCGCGACTGGAAAGAGATCCTGAAGCATAAATACGATATAAGCCAGAAACTGGGACGGAATGTTGGTATCCATGTTGCGGCACTCGATTATTATACCAATATCAAACGGAAGATAAAGCATCCGAAGATCATCGATGCCAACGAATATGCCGACACGGCAAGCCGTGCACTGGCCGACGACCTGACCAAGGCATACAACCGTCAGTTTTTCGAGCAGCAGATCAAGCGGCTCTTTTTTAAAGCCAAAACCGGCGGAAATCTCTTTTCGATGCTTATGCTCGACCTCGATCATTTCAAAATGTATAACGATCTCAACGGGCATATCAAGGGTGACATCGCACTGATCGAGACAGTGCGGATTCTCCATGCCGTGTGCAGCACCGACGATACGGTTGCCCGGTATGGCGGAGAAGAATTTTCCATTCTGCTGCCGAACCAGTCGCTCAGTCTGGCGATGACAACGGCCGACAACATCCGCAATGCGCTCTACGACTACCGCTTTGTTAACGAACAGCACCTTCCGGGCGGCCGCCTTTCAGTTTCCATTGGCGTCACCGCTTTCCGCGACGATATCAAGGAACCCTCGGAAATGATCGATGAGGCCGATGTTGCACTCTATCGGGCAAAAAACAGCGGAAGAAACAAAGTCAAAGCATTCTTCAGAGAATCCGCGAGTTGAGTATATGGATTGTCAGATAATTCGGGGAAACACGCGCCTGGTGGGCCTGTTCGGTTATCCGGTCGCGCATTCGGTCTCGCCGGTGTTTCAAAACCATGCATTCAGAAAACTCGACCTTCCCTTTGTCTACATACCCCTGGAAGTTAAACCTGAAAATATCCAGACTGCGGTTGGGGCTTTGAAAGTCATGGGATTTGCCGGCGCCAATGTCACGATCCCGCACAAGCGGGCAGTCATGCAACGTTGCGACCATGTTTCAGATATTTCCCGCTTAACCGGAACAGTAAACACGCTCTATTTCGACAACGATCGACTCTGGGGCACCACGACCGACCCGCAGGGTTTTTATGGTGCACTGCGATGGATGGGGCACGAGCCCCGGGGCGGCAATATTGTTATTCTGGGCAACGGTGGAACCGCCCGTACCCTCGGGTTTTCGCTTGCCCTAAAAAAAATTCCCGCCACCCTTACTCTGGTGGGCCGCAATGAAGACCGGGTCGGGGGCCTTGCCAAAGAAATTACCGAGAAAACCGGTTTTCCCGTTCAGTGGACGCTTTTTTCCAACGCTTCTCTCAGAGACCGGATGGAACCATGTGCCCTTTGTGTCAACTGTACTTCACTGGGCATGCATCCACGCGCCGATGTCTCCCCCTTGGAAAAGGAGATGCTCCACCCCACAATGACTGTTGTTGATGCAATCTATAATCCACCCAAAACAAAGCTTTTAGCCATGGCTGAAGAAAAAGGGTGTACCATTCAGAACGGACTCAGGATGCTGCTCTACCAGGGGCTGGCGTCCTTCACCTACTGGACAGGAGCGAATGTCCCTGAAGACATATTCGACATGGAAGAACTGGAAAGGCTGGTCGTGCACAAATGAAATGGAAAGTGGCAGGATCACAATTAGACGGAACTATTCACATACCGCCGTCCAAGTCCCATACAATCCGTGCACTTTTAATCGCGACCCTTGCAGAGGGAAAATCGATAATCCGCAACCCCCTTCTGCAGGGTGACGGCAAATCCGCCCTGAATGCAGCCCAGGCCCTTGGCGCCGGGATACACGACACCGGTACAATGCTCGAAATCGACGGCATCGGCGGAAACTACAATTTAGGTAGCGGTGATGTTTATACCGGCAATTCGGGGACTACAACCAATCTTTTTACCTCGGCGGCGGCCCTGGGTTCGATCAGGCGCCGCTTTGACGGCGACAATTCCCTGCGGTCCCGTCCGGCAAAACCGCTCCTTGAGGCATTAACGCTCCTTGGCGCAATCTACGAAATCGAAAGCGATACCGGGGATATACCCTTTACCATTCACGGACCGTTGAAAGGCGGCGCAACCACTGTCGACGGAGTTTCTTCGCAGTTTGTCTCGAGTCTTCTGTTCACCTGTCCTCTTCTTTCGGACGATACAACGATCACCGTGCACAACCCCCACGAAAAACCCTATATCGACATTACGCTCTGGTGGCTCCGGAGCATGGGGATCCGTTACGAAGCATCATCGGATTATACAACCTTTTTCGTACCCGGGAACCAGCGCTATAACAGTTTTAACCGGGCTGTCCCCGGTGATTTTTCATCGGCGACATTTCCTGCTGTAACGGCTTCAATTACCGGTTCAACCCTTACAGTCGACGGGATCGATTTCAGCGATCCCCAGGGCGACAAAGAGATATTCACGGTTCTCCAGACAATGGGCGTTGTCATTGAGAAAAACGATGGGTCGGCCACGGTCAGGGGTCCGCGGGAGCTGCAGGGAACCACGATCGATCTGAACGCCATGCCCGATTCTTTGCCGGCAATAGCCGTTGCAGGATGTTGCGCAAAGGGGACAACACAAATAGTCAATGTCGCCCATGCCCGCATCAAGGAATGCGACCGGATCGCAATTATCACCCGGGAATTAAGAAAAATGGGAGCCCAGATCGAGGAAAAACCCGATGGCCTGAAGATTCATCACAGCAAACTCAAAGGTACGGTTGTTGACGGTCATGGTGATCATCGGGTAGTCATGGCCCTGGCCCTGGCCGGGATGGTTGCCGAAGGCGAAACGGTTATCACTACCGCTGAAGCATCACAAATAACCTATCCATCCTTTGCACAAGACTTCAGAAATATCGGCGCAGTACTGGAAGAAATTGGAGAATAGCTTTATGCAGCAGATTGTCGTAGCACTTGGTGACCGTTCATATCCTGTTTTTATAGGTTCTGATACCTTCAAAGAACTGGCCGTTGCAATTAAAAAAGAGTTTCACGGGGCCCGTTTTGCCCTTGTCACCAACACGACGATCCAGGAACTGTACCGTTCTCAGATCGAACAGCTTCAGCATTCCCTCGACGCGCTGGTGTATGCTATTCCCGACGGCGAAAAATACAAGACCATCGACACCTGGTCGGGCATCCTCGATACGCTTCTTGAGAACCGTCTGGAGCGGAGTTCGGTTATTATTGCCTTTGGCGGCGGCGTCGTGGGCGATATCACCGGTTTTGCCGCTGCATCCTTTCTCCGGGGAGTCAAATACATCCAGATACCCACCACCCTTTTAGCCATGGTCGATTCGAGTGTGGGAGGCAAAACCGCGGTCAATCATCGCAGAGGTAAAAATCTGATCGGTGCATTCCACCAACCGGGTCTGGTATGGGTCGATACCGCTTATCTTTCCACCCTCCCCGAGCGCGAATTTATTGCCGGCTATGCCGAGTTATACAAATACGCCTTTATCGGCGGAAAAGAGATGTTCGATTTTGTTATGGAACACCACGATGATATGATCGCAAAAAAGCCCGGTATTCTGCAGGAGGGTATCAGACGCAGTATAGCCGTCAAAGCACGCATTGTCTCCGATGATGAGCGTGAAAGGGGCAACCGGGCACTGCTCAATTTCGGCCATACCTTTGCACACGCGCTCGAAAATTATTATAATTATGAAAAAATCCTTCATGGCGAAGCGGTCCTGTGGGGAATTGCCTGCGCCTGCGATCTGGGAGTGCGAATCGGCACTGTACCCGAAGATTCACGGAAAGCATACGAGGCTCTTCTCAAAAAGCCGGGCATGCCCGAACTCCCTGATACGCCTGACTGCGAACACCTGTACGATGCCATGTTCTCCGATAAGAAAGTCTCTGGAGGAAAGATCCGCTTTATCGTGCCGACCTCTCCGGGAAAATCAATAATAAAAAGCGATATTGACCGAAATGCTATTATAGCCACCCTTACCCGGATTTTTAAAACTCAACCGGCCAATGATTGACAACAACGACAGACCGATTCAACAACCATCGCATACTCCCTCATCCGAGACCGCTATAGACCAGGGTGTTTCAATCGACAGTATTATCAATGGGGCCGTTGATCTCTGCAAAGAACTCCCATCCAGCTACGATATATATACGGAGCGGATTGAAGAACTCCGGGAGCGGTTATCAAAAGGCAAGCTGCACTTTGCCGTTCTGGGGCAGTTCAACCGGGGAAAGAGCACCTTTATCAACGCACTTTTAGGCGTGAAAGTGCTCCCTACGTCAGTGCTTCCCCTCACCAATGTTCCGACAGTCATTCGCTACGGGCGCACAGAAAAGAGCATCGTGAGTTTCTCTGATGAAAAAGACGATGAAATTGCCGAAAATTCAAGTGAAGCGATTCAGCAGCTCCTTATTAAATATGTCACTGAAGAAAACAATCCGAAAAACCGGCATAAGGTTGCATCGGTGCATGTAGAGTGTTCCAGTGATCTGGTGCGCAACGGGACGGTTATTATCGATACGCCGGGATTCGGCTCCACCTTTATTCATAATACGCAAACCACGATCGACCTGCTCTCTGAATGCGACGCCGCCTTCTTTCTTTTAAGCGCGGATCTGCCTATTACCGAAATTGAAGTCTCCTTTCTCAAGGAGATGCAGAAGTTTGTTCCCCGCATATTTTTTGTGTTTAACAAAGTCGATTTGTTGAATGAAGAAGAACGGACAAAGACCACCAAATTTGTCCGCGCCGAAGTCCGGCAACATCTCGACCTTCCCACCGATGTCACGCTTTTTCCGATTAACGCCCGGCAGGGCGAATCGTCGACGGCCCGCGATGAAACCGATCAGCCCTGGAACCGCAGCGGTTTGCAGGCGATTGTCGACGCCATCAATCATTTCATGATCGCGGATAAATATTTTATCCTTTCCCATGCCCTCAATGAAAAATTGCACGATGCACTCGACGGCATCACATCAACTCTGGGCAAAGAAATTGCCGAAATCGGTGCACCGGTATCGGAGCTTCATGAAGCTGTATTGCAGCTCAAAGAAAAAGTCGAGGACATCGAAAAACAGTCTCAGTCGGAGATCACCATGGTTGAGGCTGAAAAAAAGGCCCTCACCGAATTTTTAGACAAAACGATCGATAAGCAGAAGCAAAGCCTTCACGGACAAACCGAAGAGTTTTTTCACGACATCTTAAAGCAGGACAATGTCAAGCTCATGCTCAAAGACCGACTTACGACATCCTATCCATCCTTTTATACCCAGGCAAGCAAGGCTTTTGTTTTACAGGTAACAACAGCCATCAACAAGCCGCTCAGAAAAGCATCGCTGATCCATCGCCGGGAATTCGAACGGATTGCCCAAAAAGCCCGGCAGTTGCTTAACGTTACCTTTACCATCCCCGATGCGGTAAAGGACACCCTTGAAGGCATGGAGATTTCACCGCCCTATGAAAGCATCTCCAAAAATACCGATGAAACACTCGCCCGGTTGAGCACCTCTTTTTCCGACCGCTTTAAAAGCAAAGAAGCTCTCGGGAAACATTATGAAACCATTTATCTGCCTATCTTGAAAGAACATATCGATTCGAGCATCGAAATCCTTTCGAAGGCTTTTCATGAAAAGATAACGCACCTCTGCAGTCAGTTGTCCGCCGAACTCACCAATAGTTATTCGGCTTTGAAAAAGTCTACCTCCGGAAAACAGGAGGAACAAGAGTCTCGCTGGCACCAAGCACAGGAAAAGGCTCGGCCGCAAATCGAGAAAAAAGAAGATTTAAAAGAGGGATTTGAAAAAATAAAAAAGCGTCTTCCGTAAGTAAGACCGGAAAGCTATTTGCCCCGGTTTAACTGCTCGTCGATCTTGTGGAGTTCCTCGATCCGCTTTTTGGCATAAATACAATTTTTCGACTTTTTCGAATCGCATCCTGCAAACTCGATAAAATAAGACCATGCCTTGATAGCTTCCATGAGCACTCCCGGGTCTTTGTCGACATAGATATACTGTTTATCGAGGGAGGTTGCCAGATCGAAGAGAAGGTCGCTTTTGAATTCGTCGGTAATCTGAATGACCGAGCCCTTCGTTGAGGAGAGTGCGGTCTCGAACCGTTCCTTGGCTTCGATATGCAGCGATTGGCGCATGTAAATTTTCCCGAGATAGGCGTCGATAGCCGGATCGGAATATTCCATCCTCAACTTTTCGAGGATCGACCGGGCCTTGGTCAGCTGATTTCGGTAGGTAAAGGAGATATAGGCCAGCCTGATCTGGGCTTCGAGATACTCGTTTGCCAACCCGCCTTCATCGACCGTCGGGACCGATTCATACACCTGCACGGCTTCACCCCACAGCCGCCGCCGTTCGAGTTCCTTGCCCTTACCAAGCAATGTGGAACCGGAAAGCGCCGACCCCGAATTCTTCATTGCTGACGATAGGGTGGCATTAGTAGGGGTACCGGATTTAAAAAAGGCCGAATAGATCGACAATGCCAGGGCGAGGGTTGAGAAAAGTGCCGAAATAGCCGGAAATGCCCGTTTAAATGAAAAAGGGACCCGCACCCGCCGTCCCTCGCTCCAGGCGGTAAGGCGCTGCGCTGATATCTGGATTATCTCTTCGATCTCCTTTGTCGTTTTTGGCCGATGGTCCCGCTTTTTCGACAAAAGCCGATCGATCAATTCTTCGGTCAGGACCGTTACGGTCGGGCGGACACTTCGAAGTTTGGCATATTTACAGGTTGTAATTTTGTCGATAAGTTCGGTGAGATTTTCGGCGGCAAAGGGTTTTACCCCGGTACACAGCTCGTACATGATAATCCCGAGAGAGAAAAAATCACTCCGCGCATCGAGATCCTCGCCCTTAAGTTGTTCGGGCGACATATAATGAAAGGTCCCGACAATCATCCCCTGCATCGTGTTTGAGGTAATATTGAGCGGTTTTGCCGCACCGAAGTCCATCAACTTGACCAGCTTTCCCTGGGTCAGCATGACATTTTCGGGTTTCAGATCGCGGTGAAGAATCCCATGGATGACTTCGTTGTTGGGTGCGGTAATCTCGACATTATGAGCATAATCGAGCGCCCGGGCGACCTGGGTAGTTATCTCGAGTATTTCCCGCTCATTCAGCTTCGGGTTCATCTGGATATATTCACGAAGGGTCTGCCCCCGGATATACTCCATCTCGATATAAAAATAGCCGTCCTGTTCACCGGTATCGAAAACACGAAGGATATTGGGATGGTCTAGACGGGCGGTAAGCTGCGCTTCCTGCCTGAAACGGAAATAAAAATCTTCTTCCTCGGTAAGGGATGGTTTCAGGATTTTTATCACCCGGTCGAGATCGAACCGCACATTATAGCCCCGGTAAACATAGGCGGAGCCGCCCTCACTGATTTTCTCGATTATTTCACAATGACCGAATGTTTTGCCGATAAAGGGGTCCGACACCGAAGGTGTCGCTGCATCATCGGGTGCATCGTATGATTCGGCCGGTGTTTTCCGTTTTTTCTCAGGCATGACTCAATCGGTCGATAAGGTTATCGATTTCCGTCTCTACAGCGGTTATCTTACCGTGTACCACCTCTTTAGCCTGTGATAATTCCATTTTCGGCTCACTGCGGCACGATGCATAGAATTTAATTTTTGGCTCTGTACCGGATGGACGGACACTGACAATAGTCTTGTCGGATAAAAAATACTGCAAAACATTGGAAGAAGGAAGGTTTATATCTTTTTCTTTCACATTTTTTCGTTTATCCAGCGTGGTGCCGTCAAGATAATCTTTGATCACAACGACCTCCTGACCGGCAAACTGAGCCAGCGAATTGTTGCGCAGTTCATCCATAATCGATAAGGTAATCTTCGCCCCTTTCTCTCCAGTAAAATACTTCGAGATAAGGATTTCTTCAAAATCCCCGTATTCATCATAGATCTGATTGAGCCGGTCGAACAGGGTCATGCCTTTCGTTCGATAGTAGAGCGCCATTTCGGCGGTCATGGCCGCGGAAGAGACCGCATCTTTATCCCGGACACTGGTCCCCACGAGATAACCATAGCTTTCTTCACCGCCGAATACATATTCCGGCCCCTTTTCCATGTTTTCGAAATCGCGGATCAGTTTGCCGATATATTTAAACCCGGTAAGGGTATCATAGCAGGCAAGCCCGGCATTTTCGGCCACCAGCCGCTGGAGTTCGGTGGTGACGATCGTTTTCACAAACGCACCATTGGAAGGCAGCGTTCCCTGCTCTTTTCGGGTTGTCACGATATAATCGAGCAGAAGGGTCCCCAACTGGTTCCCGGTGAGCAGAACCCAGGAGCCGTCCACCGGCACGCCCACACCCAGCCGATCGGCATCGGGATCGGTGCCCAGAACCAGATCGGCCTCTGTTTGTTCGGCAAGCTCAAGGGCCATTTTCATCGCCGATGGTTCTTCCGGGTTGGGATAGGTAACGGTCGGGAAATTGCCGTCGGGCTCTTTCTGTTCTTCCACCGGGGTAACGGTAATCCCCATCTTTTCGAGTGCCGTCTGCAGCGGCATTCGCCCTGCCCCGTGAAGGGGAGTATAGACCGCCGAAAGCTCGCTTCCCCGTCCTCTAATCAGATCGGGACGCAAGGCCTGACGACGAATCGTCTCGATATACGCATCATCAATTTCGTGGTCAATATGCACAAGGAGGCCCTGTTTCACGGCATCTTTTTCCGACATACCGGTAATATCGGTTACATCGTATACTTCATTAACGATTGCCTTATCCTGAGGGGGAACAATCTGCGCACCATCTTCCCAGTAAACCTTATATCCATTGTATTGGGCAGGATTATGACTGGCGGTCAGCACGATCCCGGCTGTTGCTTTCAGGTGACGAACAGCAAAGGAAAGCTCAGGGGTCGGGCGAAGTCCGGTAAACAAATAAGCTTTGATACCGTTTCCTGCGCATACACAGGCTGCCTGAAGAGCAAAGCGGTCGGAAAAGCGGCGGGAATCATAGGCAATGACAACCGATGCCCGGGCCGGGTCTTTTTCTTTGACAATATAATTAGCCAGCCCCTGAGTGGCCCGCTGGACAATATAGGGATTCATCCGGTTAAAGCCCCCGCCGATAATACCCCGTAATCCGCCGGTGCCGAAATTCAATTCGGTATAAAACCGGTCTCCAAGCGCTTCAAAATCCTCCTTACCCAGAAGGTCCTCGACTTCCTGTCTGAACTGCGGGTCCTTTTCGACCGCACAATATTCCTTCGCTTTTTTAATTATTTCCGATTGTTCCATTTTTATTTTCCCTGTCCTTCCAAAGTATGAATTGATCTATGTCTCATGATGTATTTTTGGAAAATTAAAAAGTAAACGTGATTGCGGCAGCCGGCAGACCGGTGAATTCGGGCTGCGATGGGCACAGTGTAACCATACAAAATAATTAAATACATCCGGAGTTCATACTATGCGCATACTTTCAGGAATTAAACCCTCGGGAACGCTTCATATCGGCAATTACCTCGGAATGATCAAACCGATGATCGAATCCCAGGACCGGGGCGAACTCTTCTGTTTTATCGCAAATATGCACAGTCAGACGACCCTTTTCGATGCCCAAAAGCTGTATCAGAATACCACCACTGCCCTGATCGATCTCCTTGCCCTGGGAATCGATCCCGACCGCTCGGTTTTCTGGGTGCAATCCGACTTTCCCGAAGTGACTGAGCTGACCTGGTATCTCAATAATGTCTGTCCAGTGGGACTTCTGCAGCGATGTCATGCCTATAAAGACGCTGTGGCCAGGGACATCCCGGCAAACACCGGACTCTTCTGCTATCCCGTGCTCATGGCTGCCGACATACTCATGTATCAGTCGAATCTGGTACCGGTGGGAAAAGACCAGAAACAGCATGTTGAAGTCACCCGCGACCTGGCGATCAAATTCAACCAGACCTATGGTGAAGTGTTCACTATCCCCGACGCCGAGATTTCGGATACGGTTGCGGTAATCCCCGGTGTTGACGGTCAGAAAATGTCAAAGTCCTACGACAACATTATCGAGATTTTTGCGCCCGAAAAGAAATTGAAAAAAAAGGTCATGTCGATTCTTACCGATTCGACGCCGGTTGAAGAGCCCAAGGATCCCGGCCGGAGCGTTATCTATGGTATCTACCGCCTCTTTGCCGATGAAAACAAAGCCCGGGAGATGGAAGAAAAATTCCGCCGGGGCGGATATGGCTACGGTGACGCCAAAAAGGAACTCTTTGCTCTACTCTGGGAATACTTCGCCCCCCAGCGCAAGCGCCGCGAAGAATTAATAAACAATCTCGACTACGTTGAGGAAATCCGCATCAAGGGAAAAGAAAAAGCCCGCGCTGTGGGATTGAAAACGCTTGAGAAGGTCAGGATGCTGACCGGGATCGGGAAGAATGAGCGTATGAGCGCACGCCTGTCCCGATGAAAATCGGGAAGAGCACGGGGGAAAACGACGCGACGAGGCGAGGGGATACTGGATTGGGAATGAAACAGGATTATGGATCTAATATTTCATTACACTTCGACTTCTGCCCACTCTCACTAGCCTGCCAGCTCGACAATAAACCCCCGATGCTTTGACAGGTCGATAAGGATAGGTTTTACTTTCTGATGATGCTTTGTTTCGTAGAGAATAATCTGGGGATGTTCGAGATTTTCGTGATTGTCTCTGGCTACCACTCCGTAGTAGCCCACGAGTTGTGAGATCGGTGCGTTGACAACCCGTATTCTGGCGCCGACCGGGTAAAGCGGTATCATGGTGATCATTGTTTTGATTACATCGGCATTGAGAAAATTACCCCCCAGCTCGATCAGCCGTCTGAGCGCAGTGCGGGCATCATGTTTTCTGCTGTAATGCTTTCTTCCGTTCGACAGCATATCGTAGGCGTCGGCAACCGCCACAATCTCGGCATAGCGATGGATCATGTTTTTTCTGGAAAAATCTTTTACCGGCGGAAGGTTTTCTCCCCGTAATCCCCGGGGATAGCCGGTCCCATTCTGATATTCATGGTGCTGAAAGGACACCGCCGAACTGGTAGCCGGTATCGATGGATTCTGGGAAAGCATCAGATGCCCGTATACCGTATGCTGCTGCAACTGGCGCTTTTCTTCATCGGTGAGCGGTTCATTCTTCTCTAAAATATCCTTCGAGATCGCCACCAGCCCGAGATCATAGTTGATCGCCCCCATTCCCAGCTGTTTCATTTCATCATAGGAAAACCGGTATTTCTTTCCCAGGCAGAGCGCCGAAATGGTCACGTTGACTACATGGGTGAAGTATGATTCATTGATCTGAGCCAGGGCCGAAAGGTTCAGCACTACCGCCGATTGAGCAAGGATCTCTTCGATAAACTTGTCGAGCGTATTGACAATGCCGGAATTCATGATCAGCTTGTCGAGGTGATTGCGGTTTTCGGCAATCAGGTCCTGCACAGTCTTCTGGGTCTGCTGTTTGTACTGAAACAGCGATTTCATCTCCGAAGTGGTCTTTTTGAAAGCCACCGACATTTCCCGCTGGACATGTTCGGAGATAATCGTTTCGGGAATAACCTCCTCGGTCCCCTCAACTATAATCTTGACTGTGCCGAAACCAAGGGATTTAAGCCGTCGCCGGTATCGCTCGGTAACCCGGTAACCTGCTGCAAGGAGCAGTTCTCCCGATGAAGTAAATATTGATTCGGCAAGAACCATGTCGTCGGTAACATCATCAATTTTATATCTGACCATTAGTAAAGCTTAACCCCTGTTGCTGTGCGCTAGGATGCATATGAATGAATGTATTATTTCGGTAACTAAACGTGGCGTGTTTCATTTGTATTTTTTGCTGTCATCCCGGACTTGGTCCGGGAATCACAGGCTTTTTTAAGCATTAAGAGCTGGATTCATCATCAAATGCAAAATGACAAAAAAGTACACCAATGATGCTATATTTCAGTGCCGGAGCAATCGCTCCGAGGATATTGTACGTTGTGAATATCGCTGAATTAACCAAAGAGCCCCTGCCTTTGCCAAAAAATGGATGACTATCGATTTTATGACTGTTTATACCATTATATACCTTTTGCATTTACCTTGTGAAGGAGAAAAAAAACGGCAATGTGCGATGTCTTCCTAAAGAGTTTTTTTTCCACTACCGATATTACATAATAAAACGCACCATCAGCATTATCCGGAAGGAGCAGGGACGTGAATTATTTCAGGGACGAAATAGATCCTCCTCAGTTACAATCGCCCAATGTCCGCAAAGGCCGGTTTCTATGGCGTAAGCCCGATTCTCAGAAGGAGTATCTGGATGCTTTGATACAGAAAATTCAGAGTGGTTATTACAGCAGCAATACGGTTTTGGAAAATATTGTTGAAGAGATCGCTCCGGTTTTCAGCAGCACATTGAAGTCGGACCCTTCTCTTTACTAAGAGATTCTCCGCTTGCATTTCCGGCCTCCAAAAGATATACTTTAATCGCATTCACTATGCGTAATACAATGCTGTTCAACCAGTTAGTCTTCCTTTTAGCCCGAATCGGCGATGAGCTATAAAAAGAAACTCAAGCGGCTCCTGATCTTTGTAAAAACGAGTTCGGGGCTGAAAATCATCCTCTTTTTTATCGGTGTTATACTCCTCAGCTCCTTTGTTGTTTTTCTCATCGAACGAAACAGGAATGAAGGTTTTGTTTCCTTTTTTGACAGCCTCTGGTGGACCATTGTAACAATTTCCACCGTCGGTTATGGCGACCGGCTGCCCAACTCAACGATTGGCCGGGTCGTTGCAATTCTTACTATTTTTCTTGGAATCGCCATGATGGGTACGGTTACCGGTCGTATTGCATCTTTTTTGCTCGAACGTCAAATGAAAGAGGAAAAGGGTCTCATGGATTACAGTAGCATGACCAGGCATTTTATTGTTTGCGGCTGGAAACAGGGGATGGATTTGGTATTACGCGAAGTCCTGACACGAAATCCCGAACATGATCCATCAACGACAATTCTCCTAAACCGTGCTCCGCTCGAAGAGATCAATGCTATTCGAAGCGAACCTTTTTTCAAAGGTATCCATTATGTTCACGGGGATTTTATCGAAGAACGGGTGCTGATACGGGCCGGTATCAAGGGCGCTGCAAAGATTCTTGTCATGGCCGATTTTTATACCGAAGGCGACCTTCAGCAGATAGATTCAAAAACAGTCATGGCAGTAATGTCGATTAAAAATCTCAACAAAAAGGCCTATGTGTGTGCCGAACTCCTGGACACCAAATTCGAAAAGTATCTCAAGATTTCCCATTGTGATGAGATCCTGCTTTCCCGGGAGTTTTCCCGTTTTATGCTCGCCTCGGCCTCCTCGGGCGAAGGTCTTTCTCATGTTGTTAAATCACTCTTATCAAAACAGAGCAAGGCACGTATCAAAACAGTCGATCTGCCCGAGTCGCTTATCGGTAAAACCTACGGCGATTTAATCGAACATTTCAAAAAGAACCATACGCTCCAAGTAGTGGGACTTCTCGAAAACACCGGCAATATCATGCTCCGGAAAAAAGAAGCTTTGCGGGAAGCACAGAAAAATCCCGACATATCCAAACTGGTCCCCGACCTCAGAAATGTCAAAGGGCTTATCGCCAATGAACCGGTAATCAATCCACCGCACGATTACGATATTAAAAGATATACCAAAGCGATCGCCATTTGGGGAACAACCTATTCACCTTCACCGGAACATGCATGATGGCACAATCAAAAGATTTTCAGAAAAAGATTGACCGCCTCAAAAACATCGCCCTGTTCAAAGCCTTTGCCGACAGCACCGAGGCCATGGAGAAAATCGCACAACTCTTTACCACGGTCTCTGTAGGAAAAGATCATGTCGTCATTGCCGAAGGCGAAGAGGGGGATGAACTCTATGTGATTAAATCGGGGACCGTTATTATCGAAAAAAAGACCATGCAGGGGGACTCCTACACGGTCATCGAACTGAAAGCCGAAGACAACGTCTTCTTTGGTGAAATTGCCCTTTTGGATCCCGACAAACGCTCCGCGACTGTCATCTGCAAAACCGACTGTGAATTCTATGTTCTCAGCCGGGAAAAATTCATCAAGCTCGGCGATGAATCCCCCCCTATCGGCCTTCATGTCACAAGGGAATTAACCCGCATTGTCTGTAACAGAATCCGCAAAGCAAACAGCGATATTATTACCCTCTTCGATGCCCTGGTTGAGGAAATGGCCGAGAGTGAAGGGATGGGTGAGCGGTAATGTCGTGAAACGACGCGACGACGCGGTGACGCGACGAAAGAAGAGTGAGCGCACGAACGAACGAGCGGAACCCAAATCTCTAAATCCTTAGCTTTTCATTCTTCCTCTTTCCCGGATTCGTTGAGCGCTTGTTGCGAATAATCTTCTCCCGCTCCTCTCATTCCAACCTGCACAGCGCCCACTGTTTCGGGAAAAAGCACACCTTGCTGTTTTCTCCGAAAAACTGCTCCCTGGCTTCGCCATCCTGGGTACGGTTGAAATTGAGACGGAAGGTTGAGCCTTTCTTTAATTTAGCCGGCTCCAAAAATCCGGCAGGGATAAAAAATTCGATCGTGTAACCATCTTTATGCCAGTTCCAATGGGCCTGCAGCAACTCTTTGTCACGCTGGTTCCATTTGTAAGGAATATGTATATAGCAAGGACCGGCGATCAGGTTTTCGGTCGGGAGAAACATTATCTGAACAGCGTCATCGTAGATCGTATCCTTTGTGGTTGCGGTGTTCCGGTCGATAAACAGCTCGATACAGTCGCCGAGATACGGGTCACCATCGTACAAATGCAGAATGGAATCATCGAGCACCGCCGCGCCGTACAATCCTTTTTCATTCCAGGCAAAATAGAACGGGCTGGTCTGCTTTTTCTGCAACGGAAGCGGCATGGAGGGCGTCTTTTTCCACTCGTCAACATACCCGTCGACAGTCATTTCGCTTTTTGCCCGTGGTATAATAATCGGATTCTTATCGGTCCCATTGCCCGCAATTTTTGCATTTGTTTCCGACCTAAATGGTTTTTCGACAATGCCGTTCAACCATTCTTCAATATTGGTATAGCCGTCCTTGTTCCTGTCCCCGGAGGCATCCCTGGGGTCCTGCGGATTCAGGCCATGCTTTTTCTCCCATTCATCAGGCATGCCGTCATTGTCTGAATCTGTGGGAGGCGCTGCGGGCCTGAGCACGGGCCACCAGTTGACTTCCGAGGGATGGCTGATAATTTTTCCGCTGCGGAGTTTGACCTCCTGGATAACCCGATGATCGTGGGAGTCTCTCCGTGGAAGGGTTGCGCCGGCATTGTTCAGGATAGATTCATACGCCTCGAGATAATGCTGCGTTGAAACTTCGGGGGCATCGAACCGGCCAGGATATTGCAGGCTGTCGCGCTGCTGCGGTCCGGCCCACACGACTGCATCGTATTCATCCTGGTCCTCGCATACCCGGTACGGGCCGATATTGCCTCGTGCAAAAACCCGCGTGTCAACGCAGAGGGTAAGGCAGGGTTTTTTCCATGAGTTGGGCCCATGATATAATAGTTGCCCACAAAATTGACATTGCCGTTGTGGTTCGTTTTCGGGTAGGCGATTCCGGCCCGTACCCACCAGTTGTAGACAAGATTATTGACAACATCGATTGTATGAGGATACTCGTTGTCTGCCGGAAGATACGGGTTCCGGTCGACACAGTGAGCGATCAGGTTATGGTGAAGCGTGACATTGGTGGTGTGATAGCCGACCATGAGTCCTTTGCTGTGCGCGCCTTTGCGATTGGTGCTCTTATGGAGGCCTTCAGCGCTGATACACCACTGGATCGTGACATCTTTGCTGTGCCAAATGCACTCAATATTTTCATCGACACCCCAGGAGACCGAGCAGTGGTCGATAATCGAGTTATGGACATTGCGGAACGTGACGCCGTCATTGCCGTTTGTTGCGCGGTCGGTGCGGACCGGGGCGGTGGTATCGCCGATAAACGCGCGGTTGTCGCCCGGACGGACCCGCAAATACCGGACAATCACATCGGTCACCTCTTTTTCCCGGTCGCCCAGAAGCGCCAGGGTGCTGTTTTTCAGGCAGACGCCGTCACCGGGAGCGCTCTGGCCCGCGATCGTTATATAGGATTCCGAGATACAGATTGGTGCTTTTAATTCGATCGTGCCGCTGACTTTGAATATCACGATACGGGGCCCCGGCTGCTCGCAGGCCCACCGGAACGTGCCGGGGATAGTATCCTCTTTTTCGGGATCGTAATCGTCGAGACTGGTCACACAAAGGACCTTGCCGCCCCTTCCGCCTTTTGCATACATGCCGAATCCCTCTGCGCCGGGAAAGGCGGGAATCCTCTTTTCGGGATATGACACTTTAAACAGGATTAAGATCGCCAGAAAAACAACGCACCGCTTGCTCATCAAAAAATCCCTTCGCTTGATCGAACAGATCATGAAAAATAGCTGATAGGACCGGAATATCAAAAAGTTATGTAACTACTCAGGGGGATCCGCCTCGTCATTCCAGCTTTCGCCGGAATGACTCCAGAAATCATCCTTATGGACTTGAGTGGGTACAATATTATAAGATATGCAAACTAAGCGATGCAATCAACAAAAAAATGCAGAACAATACAACCGGCCATTATGTGCTGCTGTAGCGAAAGTGTCATTCGCCTGATTTCATTTTCGCCATTTTGGCCTTTGCACGTTTGTTTGCGCCATAGCAGGCGTGCTCCAGGACAGCTTTCATAAGCGGTTCGGGATTATCCACCGTGAGCATGAGATCATCCTGATTATTCTCGATCCAGAAGGGAGCGTCGATCAGCGGAATGATCCGGGGTGGTTTACCGGTGAGCGAGGCCCAGATATAAGTAATCGATTCACAGAGTCTGACTGTGACCGGGAGCCGCCTGATTCGTGTATCGAAAGGGTCTTCACAGAGAGATTGCGGCGAGAGCACCGAATACTCTCTGCATCGTGACGGCCGCTCGTGATAAATGCTGCAGGAGCCGTTTTCCAGGAACGGGCAAGTGATATGAAGGTCGAAATACTCCCGGTTGACCGCAAGGATTTCTTCATCGGACGCGCTGCACATATAGAGTTTCATGATTTTTTCGATAAGGCCGTTTTGCTTCAGCAGCGTGCGGGCAGCGGTAAATCGTTCACTGATAATTTCTTTTCTTTTGTCGGGAAGCGATTGCAGGACCTCGGCCACATGCACGGCTTCGGGCGGCGACAGAGGGACCATCTGCCGGCAGCACACGCCACATCCGGGACCGCAGGAGATTTTTTTCCCGAATTGCGCTGCAATACCGGCGCCCAACTCATTCACCCTATCGCAGAATGGAAACAGGTTCCGTACGATATGACTGACTCGTGCGGGCGCGGCCGGAAGGCTTGTTTCAAAGGTGAGGATGCCTTCAGGAAGATCCAATCGGAACGGAGTTGCCTTTTTTGCCTTAAGGCCCCCGTCGCCCGCATATCTTGAGAGTTCCTGCATAATTGATCTTATATCAATGAGTTATCTCTCTGATTGAGAAGCCTTTTCCCGCCTGAGAGCGGCTGCCCAGGAAAAAGCGAAAAAGTAATTTTTCCAGATTTGTGCAGTGCTGTTATATTCATTATCGAAAACAAAATAATCGGCAAGAGCTTCACGGGTCCGTACGAGTTCTTTTAAACGGGAGACGTTTTTGGGATCTGCTATAGTTAAATCCAGGAGCTCGAGCACGCGATCAAAAGCCAGATTGGAATACTCTTGGTTGCCCTTATCTTTCCAGTTTATTGTACGTTCAATTTCACTGCCGATATTGGCCATCTGTTCGATAAACGGCATTTCAAACCATCGTCCGGAAATTAACCCTTTATGTTGCATGCTCATTTAATCCAATCCCGGACAATTCTGATTATTTTTTCCTGCATTTCAGGATTTTCTACACCTCGACTGCGATTTCCCTGCGATGGCCTTAAATTAATCATTGAATCGAACTCAATAAAGCCTGGATCGGTGAGATCTAATTCGGGATAAATATTTATTCCCCATATGTCTTGCTGTTTTGAGCCATCCTCTAGCAGCAGCGCTTCTTGATCGGAATGCAAATCGGCGTCTACGGCAATTTTCCGGCGATTTACATCAACCACAGCCTTCACTAAATTTCCGAACATCTTTTGCGACATTTCTTTCAACTGTGCAATTGCAATTTTTTCTTTTACTATTTCCATAGGCTAAAAATTAGATTCAGCCGGCAGATGGGTCAAGTAGATTGTACTCTGAAACCGGCAGGGACCACAACAGTTCTCCTGTCCCGAGCTTGCTGAAGCCTGAAAATCCGGAATTTGCTTTTTTTTTGCTGACCGCTGCACCAAGCGGTTGTGTGGTGGATTCAACTGTGGAATTCAGCATAGCGCGATTGAGACCGGACTAGTGGTGATTGATGAGGAAGGGATTGCGGTATTTCGCCCTTATCGGAATTTAATCAACAGAAAATCGGAACTTTTAAGTCCTGTTTCAGCCGCTATTCGGAATTAATGCCTATCAAAACCTGTTCAATCATCCGCTATCGCAAAGATTAGGGATTGATTACAATGGCATTTGATTTGCAGTAAGCGAGGGCAAGAAAAAGGAAAATAGATTAAGGAAATAGATCAGGAAAATGGATTAATGGATTAGGAAAGTGGGGCAGGAAAATGGATTTAGCAACCGGCATTCTGCATCCGGTATCCAGCATACAGCATCCAGATTCCAGTTTCTTGCTGAAATTAAATAACTTAACCAAGGAGTTCGCCATGAATTCTCAAGCAGAGAATGCCGGTTCCGGAGCAACTGCAAAGAGCACTTATCCTGCTAATAAGCAATCACTTAGATCGAAAAATCGAAACGGCGATTCTTCCGTTACGACCTCAATGAAAGCGGTCGCAATTTTTCTTTTGTGCAGTATCGCCCTGTGGACCTGGACGTTATCATCGTATCATACCAAAAAACAACTAATTACAGTTACCGGAACCATAGAAAGCCTACAGGATTCAGAAAAAAGGAGTGCTTTTCGCCTGATTGTTTCCGATCAGCATGGAAAAACAGTTGAATATACTATTGTTCCGAACAAAAACGGGAAAGCGATCAGCAGGCTAGCGGGAAAGAAAGTGGAGGTGAAAGGACGGTTTAAGGGGGACCCCGGGCGGCGAAATATCACGGTTATTTCATGGAAGGGCTGAGAAGCGACCGAATTTCTTTATATGGAAAGGTATTTATTTGCATTAGGGACGCATTAGGGACGGGGTTGCTTTATTTCCTTAAGCCTCCTGTCGCCTGCACATTTTGCGCACCGACGATGCGTTCATATCGGGATACGGGGTGACTTCCCTGAAAGAAGAGCCCGAGATAAAGACAAACACCGCCAAATCCATTGCCGCAGGGCAGTAATGTCTTTTCTTATGAAACAGTAAATCCTTAATTCAATTATTTAACTCCGCCCCTGGATTTAACGAAGTATGGAATTTCTTTATATGGAAAGGGATTCCATCGCTTTGTATCCCTTCTAAGGAAAATGCTTGATTATAATCTATGCCGAAAAAATCGGCATAGGAAGATCTTCGGCACGGAGGAGACTTGGGGACGAGAGCTTTGGGGACGAGCTTTGGGGACGGAGTTGCCTTTATTGCCTTAAGTCTCCTGTCTCCTGCACATCTTGAGTACCGACGATGCGTTCACGCCAAGATATGCGGCGACTTCCCTGAGAGTATAATAATGCTGCCGGACTGCCTTTTGGCAAAATGACGCACGCGCAAAAGAGCGAATATCTCCCCGCCCCCGCTTCAGCACCTGCTCTAACTCAACACGAAACTCCCTG
>WJLZ01000201.1 GCA_014728215.1 Chitinivibrionales bacterium | reverse complement strand
ATTGCTGGATTATACCGCAAATACTTTATTGCAATGAAAGACCCGCCCCCCATCTCTGTTGTTATGCCGGTCTGTAACGGTGAGTCAACCATCGAGCGGGCAATCACCAGTATCCTCACCCAGACCGGACCCGATCTTGAGTTGATTGTTATCGACGACGGCTCCGGCGACCGCACCGGTCCGATTATTGCCCACCTTGCGGAACAGGACCACCGAATCAGAATACTCACCTTGCCCCACGGCGGCATTGTCGGAGCACTGAACGCGGGTCTCAACAGTGCCCGGGGACGGTATATCGCCCGCATGGATACCGACGATATCTCATTACCCCGGCGCCTGAAGCTCCAGTCCGACTACCTTGATACCCACACAGCGTGCGGCCTGGTTTCATGTTTGGTGGATATCCCCCCGGCACGGCAAGACAACCGCGGCTACCGGCACTATGTGACCTGGACAAACTCGCTGCTTACCCACGAGGAGATTGTTGTCAACCGGTTTGTGGAGTCGCCGATATCCCATCCAAGCGTGATGTTCCGGCGGGAGTGTGTCGATCAATTCGGTGGCTACCGGGAAGGCGATTTCCCCGAAGATTACGAGTTGTGGCTCAGGTGGCTGGAAGCAGGCGTTCGCTTTGAAAAACTGCCCGAAACCTTGTTGCTCTGGACCGATTATCCTCACCGCCTGTCCCGCCGAAACAACCGGTACTCATCCGATGCCTTCTATCACTGTAAGGCACCCTACCTGGCACGGTGGCTGAAAGCCAATGTTGACCGCCCGGTCTATGTATGGGGTGCAGGTAAAACCACCCGCAAACGGGTGCGGATGCTGGAGCAGGAGAGCGTCTCACTTACCGGATATATCGATGTTGATCCCAAAAAGATCGGCCACGACAGGCTGGACCTTCCGGTACTGGATTACCGGAACATTCCCGGGCCGGATGATGCTTTTGTGCTCGTGTATATGGCCACCCGTGGTATGCGGGACCGGATAGGGGAATATCTGACACAACAGGGGTTTGCCGAAGGCGCCGGTTTTCTCTGCTGTGCCTGAATAATGACCTGTTCCGGAAGTTAGGTGTTTTCGCTTGATGATATCGGGATAATCGAACCGGATTTTGTACCGTTATTTCCGCTACCTGCCAGCATGCCCCGGTGTTCCTGTGTAGCGTGTCCCGTCACACCAAATTTCCGAGACAGCCTCCCGCCAGTTGGTACCGTAATTGTTATACTCGGTATCTGCTGGAAGTGAATCCAGAACAATGGAGGTTTTTGCCGATGAAGAAAGCTTTGGCCAACCCTGAATGTTGTCGTCATTTTCATAGGCGACCCAGTCGACCGGGAGATCAACACCGCAATCCCTGCGGTAGAGTGTTACCCAGTTGCTGGTTGAGTACAGATCGAAACTACAGGTATCGTCAACCCATCCCGAATCGATCCATCCAGCAACCCCGGCGGCCCTGTTGGCCACGACATAGTACTCCCCGGCGGCGATATCGACTGCCGTGAAATACTTGCGGGATCCCGATATGTCGATTATCAATGAGTCCAGTGAGACCGGCACTGCGGCGGGATTGTGTATTTCAATATAATCGCATGAAGCGTCGGCGCCCGACCCGGCGGTGAACATGATTTCGGAGATGACAAGCAGGTTTTCGGACGAACGCTGCTCATCAGGGAGCGAGACCGTGCTGTCGAGGATGCCCCGGACCAGGGTCACCTGTGAAGAGTTTATGGTGACATCGAGCCCGACCGTGCCGACATTTACAAAGGACGCTTCGATGGTGGTGTTTTTTGCCGCAAAAACGAGATTGTCCCGCCGCCAGGCGCCCCCGATTGTGTCGCCCGCATCGGTAATGCCCGCGATGTAGAGGGTGCCGGTTTGTCCGTAGGGTATGTTGTCGATACCGGCAAAGGTTTTTGACGACCTGGGAACAACGGTGCTGTAGGTTGCGCCGCCTGCAACAAAAAAGGCGGCATACACCGATTCAACCGAGGTGGGGATTTCAAACAGATCGATATAGATCGATCCTCTGGCCGGTTCGAGGATGAGATTGACGGTAGCATGTTGGTTGGGCGCCAGACAAATGGTATCCCGTGCTTTATCATGAATTATGAGGCCATCGCTGTTGACGGTCCAGGCCTCTATTATGCGCTCGCTCCCTGCCGGCACTTTCTCGAGTGTCTGAGAGGCAATGCCTGTGGGAGTAAGAGGGAATGCCTGCCTGATCGTATCCATATCATGGGCAACCATACGGACCACCAGACTGTCCCAGGTCGTTTCCAGGGTTGCCTGCTGCTTGGAAAGAGTGCTCGCCCTTGTCCGGACCCGTACCGTGACCTGTGCCGGGTCAGTGATATCAGGATTCATTGGACTGACCGCACAGCCGGCAAAACCGGCAACCCACACGAGAAGAGCAGTACGTAAATAATTCATTCTGTACCTCCGGATTAAACATTGTGAAACGAACCGTTCATGGTTATCCCGTTCAATCAATTTCTATGCCACCCGGAACCAAAACATGTAAACCTTCTAATATCAATATGTTACCACTGTTGAACATTTGGGGGCACATCTATGGTCAGTCGCAAATATGCGCCTTCGTTCATAGAGGGTCGCAATTATGCGACCATGCGGATGATTAACCGATTGTTTTGAAGATATTCGGCGCATGATAACCGAGGGTGCGGCAAAAACATGCCTTCAATTGACTTAAATCGGCGAAATTGATATTTTTGAATATATGAATCATTGTCAAAACTATAATATAATCCGCAAATTATATTCGTTCCTGTCCTCACACCCTGAAATCATCGGCTGGAAAGATTCTGAAAAAAGAGAGCTTCTGCCGGTCGCAATCGATTTCAGCCTGCGGAAGAATTGTCTCGCGCGGAAATGACTATCCAGAAAGAAGATAATAGTACCCGGAATACGGTTATCCAGGTGGCTGAGGAAGGCAATTGTCTGGGATGTGGGACCTGCGAGGCAGTCTGCCCCAAAAAGTGTTTGCGGGTTTCTCTGAATTCCCGTTATGGCCGATATCTCCCTCTCATCGACCAGGACACCTGTAACAATTGCGGAAAATGCCTTTCGGTGTGTCCCGGGCGTGAAATTCTTATCGACCAGTTGGCGAAAGAATTTATAAAAAGCGATTATCATCGTCCACTCCTGGGAAATTACCGGGAACTATTGCTGGGATATGCATGCAATGCATCGATTCGATATAACAGCGCATCTGGTGGCCTGGTTACTGCACTGCTTTTGTATGCGCTGGAAAAAGGGCTGATTGATGGAGCACTCATTCTCGGAACCGATCCCCGGAATCCACTCCATACTATCCCCCTGATTGCCCGTAACCGCAACGACATTCTTTCAGCCATGGGATCGAAATACTGCCCTGGTGCGGTGAACAGGGGCCTGCGGGAAATCCTTGATATCCCCGGACGGTATGCCGTCGCAGGACTCCCCTGTCATGTTCATGCACTCCGAAAGTGGCAACAACAAAGCCGGGTGCTGCGTGAGCGGATCAAATACGTTCTCGGCCTTTTCTGCGCGAATATGTCGACCCATTTTGGAACCGAATACTTTCTTCGGAACAAAAATATCTCCCCCAAAAACGTAACAGGCCTGCGCTACCGTGCCGGCGGATGGCCGGGGGTCATTCAGGTAACAACGAACAGGGGTACCAGGGAATTCAAGAGGGGTACGACCGAAAAAAACCGGAAAAAGCGTCGGCTTTTGACCTCCGCGTTCCATTATGATTTCACGGTTCCCCGCTGTCTTGTCTGCCCGGATCAAACCTGTGAGCTGGCCGACATCTCCTTTGCTGATCCTCACCTGCCGGAATTGCGCCAAAAGTATAGTGACGGCATTTCGTGGAGCATTGTCCGGAACAGAAATGTAGCCGACCTGATTTCTGCGGCTTCCGCCGACAACTATGTCTGGGTGGAGCCCTTTCCTCTCGAAAAAGCATTAGAGGCCCAGAATTACAAATATAAAGAAAGCGTCGGCGGCCGGATAGCGGTCTGGAAAAGGAAAGGAAGGCATGTTCCGGTGTTTGGAAAGGATTTTGAAAGCACCCTGGAAGCGGAACAAGCGGCCGAAATGTACTGGTGGTCCTTTTACAGTCATAACCGAATGCTTTGGCCGTTGATCAAAATAACCTGTATCATAGGCAGAAAGCGATTTTCGAACCTGAGGAACAGATCAATGAGTATTCAAGAGAAGATAGCAGGATTATGGAAAAAATGAAAATATTTGTTTCAGGAGCATCCCTAAGCATGAACCTCGGCGGGCCGTCAATTTTTCACGGTCTGGTGAAAGTGCTCAGACATGCTTTTCCCGATTGCCGTATTGTTTACCATGAAGCAACCAACATTTCTGAAAAACCGGAAAGCAGCCCCGTGAGTAGTCCCGATTACCCGGATGTTCGATTCGTATACGGGTCACTGGATAGCGGGAATCAGACTAAAGGAAAAAGAAAGTTGCTTCGCTCTATGTATAACTACACACGCCATTTCGGCCCCTTAATCGGTCGGGTCTGGAGAAAACAGTTCGGTTCCTATAATATTATCGCTGAGCAGGGAGCGGAGATAGCGGAAGAAATCAGGACTTCAGATTTGTATATCGAAGCCTGGGGAATTGCTTTTGCAGATTCCCTCAGGAAAATGAAATACAAGAGGTATATAAAGAGTAATTCCTTGATGAAAACAGCAGCGTTTTTTGGTATCAAATCGGTTCATTATACAGCAAGCTACGGCCCCATGAATCGGATCTGGAGCAGACTCGCAGCCCAAAAAGCGCTCGGGTCCCTTTGTTCACTTGTTTACTGCAGGGAGATTGAATCACAAAACAACCTGCTCTCCTGTGGAATCCCTTCCGAAAAGCTGATTGTAGCTCCGGATACCGGTTTCCTGATGCCCTCTGTTGCCGACCCACAACTTAAACCCGATTCTTCCCGCCCCTGTGTAGGCGTTTCGGTAAGCCACCAGATTCATCGGCAGTGGTCTTCGGAAACACCCTATATCCAACTGATAGCACGGATTTGCGATCGTATCAGAAAGGAATGGAATGCCCGGATACTTCTTATCCCCAATGAGCTTTCGGATAAGCGTTACGATGACACTGCTGTTGCTGAAGACATTCTGTTACAGATTAGTGAAAAACAGGATATTGAGATTTATCCTGCCCGTCAGCGAACCGCGCCGGAGCAAAAGGGTGTAATAGCACACTGTGACCTTCTGATAGCGAGCCGTTATCACAGCATTGTGGCGGCGATGTCAAAAGGAACTCCCACAGTGGTAGTAGGATGGCACCACAAATACGGAGCTCTTCTTGACAGATTCGCACAGGAAAACTGCGGTTTATCATGCCGTGACTGTGATGAAACCCGGCTCTGGAATCTGTGCAAAGAGATCTGGGCAAATCGCCGCGAAATTAAAAAAACAATCACTACCCGGATACCTGAATTGGAAAATGAGATTTATACTGCCGCAGAAAAGATGCGATCGCTGTTCTGTTCGGATATCGGTGTTTGATTTGCACAGGGTAACTAACAGCAGTATACACCAAATCTGTAGGTTTCCGGATCCCACCCATATTCTTTATAGTATACTTACAATAATCATTCAACTTGCTTTTAAATGATACAACCGCAACGATAGTATTTGCAGAGATTTTTGGTTTTTTCGGTGTTTCCTTTACTGCGGATCGGCTATTTGTAAAAGCCTCTCGGTTTTGAATGTATTTTAATTGAAATATATACTCACCCTTACATATCGATAGTGGTATTCAGAACATTCTCTTTCCGCATTGCGGAAAATCCAATGAGCGGCTTCGGCCGGAAACACTATTCGTCATCTTACCAGAAAGGAAACCGGTAATGGTTTTTACACAAACGCAATTGGAACGCTATGCCGATGTCCTTCTGTGGGGACTTCAAACCGCGCGCACAAAGCCATTCAAAGCCTATGACAAAGTTATTCTCAGGATCGAACGTGATGCACTTGATCTTGCAGAAGTTGTTCACAGGAAAATACTGGAAAAACAATGGGTCCCGGTTATGAAACTTTTTCCTACTCCCACGATGGAAAAGCAGTTTTATACCGTTACCGATCAAAAACAGCGTCGATTTATCGGTCCCTGGGACAAATCCCTGTACGAAAATGCCAATGGTTCTATCGTCCTCTCAGCACCGGCTTCCCTGACCCATCTTAAAGAAGTCGATCCAAAGCGGATCAATGATTATTTGCTTGCCCGGAAAACAATGCGAAAAATCATGGAACAGCGAGAAGAAAAGGGACTTCTGGGATGGACCCTGTGTACCATACCCACCAGGGCGCTTGCCGAAAAGGCCAGCCTGAGCATCAAAGCATATACCAATCAGATAATCAGGGCCTGCTATCTCGACGAAACCGATCCTGTCAAAAAGTGGGCGGAAATCCACAGGGAATCGCAAACAATCAAAAAATGGCTCAACAGTCTTCCTGTCAAGTCTTTGCGCCTCGAGTCCTCCTCATGCGACCTGACCATCTCGCTTGGAGACAAACGACGGTGGATGGGCGTCTCGGGACACAATATCCCATCATTTGAACTGTTCACCTCTCCCGACTGGCGCGGTACCGACGGCGCCTATTGTGCAAACCTTCCCTCCTATCAAAGCGGGAACCTGGTAAGCAATATCAAGCTGGTATTCAAAAAAGGAAATGTGATTTCGGCGGAGGCAGAACAGGGTGGACCCTTTCTCAAACAGATGATCGCCATGGATGCCGGCGCAAAACGGCTTGGTGAGTTTTCACTTACGGATAAAAGGTTCTCCAGAATTAATAAATTCATGGCCGATACGCTCTTCGATGAAAATTTCGGGGGGTCACACGGCAATTCCCATATTGCAGTCGGTCAATCATACTCGGATACCTATAACGGAAACGTATCCGCTCTCACTGCCGAAAAGAAAAGGCGGCTTGGTTTCAACACCTCGGCCCTCCACTGGGACATGGTCAACACCGAAGACAAGACGGTTACAGCCATCATGAAAGACGGGTCACGAAAAATTATTTACGAGCACGGGTCCTTTTTGCATTAAAAAAAAAAGGCGCCCCACAAACTCGGTAACACCGGGTGGAAGCGGATGCATTTCACCCGGGATTTGTGCCGGATACCCGATCGCGTTCAAAATCATACTTAATACTTCGTAAAGAAGAGGTTCGCTATGGACGGTAATAATCATGCCGTTTTTCAGCTCGATTCCCGGTACATTCCACAAAGGATGACTTAGAGTCCCTAGAAATCATCTCATAAATGGACATGATGACCCGAGGCCGAGCGAAAAGCCGAGTGCCGCGAAGCCCGAAGCAGACATATCCGCTGAGATATGGCGATGCAGCCAAACGAAGCCAATGGGTTTTAGCAGCCGGCCAGAGCAGGACTTCATTTTGTTGGGGACTCTTATTTACTTGAGGGTGACGCTTCTATTCTGCTGTAAACAATTCTACGCGCCTGAAGGCGGTTTTTTTTTCAGGAGCCCTTCGATAATAATGGGTGACAGGATTGCGGTAATTATTGCCACAAGAGCTATCGCCGACACTATCGATTGCGGTACCATCTCGGGTGCTATCCGGTGAGCCTGGTGAATAATAATCATCGCTACTTCAGCCCGCGGGACCATACTTATCCCTAATGTCAAAGCCTGCCTGCGGCTCGTATACAGCATAAACGGAAAAATCGTTCCCGCAAGTTTGCCTGCAACGGCTGCCGCCAGAATAATGAGGCCGGTGGCCCCGGAGGACGTGATAAAAGAGGGGGCAATGCTGAATCCGATCGAGATAAAGAAAAAGGGGCTGAAAAGATCATAAAGCGGCTTAAAGGAGCTTTCGCACTTGACGGCTTCAGGGTCGCGACTGAAAGCCAGACCTGCGAAAAAAGCGCCCATGGCCATTGAAAAGCCGAAAAGACCTGCCGCGGAGGCGACAATAAGCGCAATTGCGCTGATGGTTATAACAAGATCCTGTTCCGGTTCAAGGCCCCTGATAAAATGGGTAAGCGGTTTTTCAATGTATCTCATGAAAACAATACAAAGAACACTGAAAACGATAATGCGCAACAAAAATGGGGGGATCGTCTGTTTCAGTGCAGAAAAGGCATTACCCTGTTCCGATGAGATGAAAAACAGAACAAATGCCATGAGAACGATGCTTGATATGTCGTCCAACTCGGCGACTTCTACGAGTAATTGCCCCTCCTTTGTATCGAGCGCATCGGCACTCTCTCAGCTCATCACCGATATTCCGATACTCGTTGCGGTTAATGCAACTGCAATTATCATACTGATAACCATACCGGCATCGAGAAGATACCGTGCGGCGCCAAAGCTGGCCGCCCCGCTGATCACTACATTAATCAACCAGACCAGACTCGCCTTGCTGAAATATTGGATAAGCTTTCCTAATTTGCTGTGAAGACCGATATTGAATAAAAGGACGACCACACCGATTTGCCCGAGGATTTCGATCACCTCCAAAAATCCGGTTTCAGCCCGGTCAAACCGGTCGAAGATAAAATTGAGCAGAAACCCAAGCAGTATCCACCCGGTGAGAGGAGGGAGTTTCAACCGGCCGGAAAGCGATTTGATGAGCAGCGAAAGTGCTATGACAATACTGACCGAAAATAAAACCGGGATATATTCATACATGACCGGTTAAAAGGCAATAATTATGCCATAACCACAATACTTACAGTACCTACAGAAAAAGGCTTCAGTGTATCCGATGAAACATACTCGATTTTGCGAATCAACCAATTGTATTATCAAATCTGCTAAAATGTATTGCTGCCGGAGCTTCTGGACGGGATTTACAGGACATGCAAAGAATTTGCTGAAAAAATTGCGGTTTTCTGCTTATATATAAATATTCCCAATCACGATTATGCCGTCGATGATATCATCCACCACCCCGGCTTTGATATGAATTACCTATGTTATACAGCCGTTTTTGAGGTTTCCTTGAATAACGGCCCGAGACAAGGTACGCTCATTTTGAAAAAGCCACAAAAAGACGTATATTAAATCGAAAATCAAAAATCCTATGCTCT
>WJLZ01000200.1 GCA_014728215.1 Chitinivibrionales bacterium | reverse complement strand
TCGGATCTCCCGGCGTTGCGCTCTGGGCGGTCGCCCGCTCGAACGTGCCCGACCAATAGTTTCCCGAATCGGCGAGAATGGTACTATGGCTGTCGATACTGCTGTGGAGCGCTGTCGATACTGAGTCGACGAGCGAATCGCCCGTGGAAAACCTGAGCTGCAACTGTTGCATGCTGTCATGCACCATCGATATGGGTACGTTATCATAGGCAAACTGCAATGTCGGCCGTGGCCAGCAGTGAAGCTCGATTCCCTGCGGGAGCGTTACACTGTCGGAAACCCGTCTGACATGAAAATCGATATCGATTATCGTATCCCGCGTTTTCTGTGTTGCCTGATCGGAATAGCGAAGCGCCATGTCGAGATTGAACGGGGTAATTGCCGGCTGCAGAGGGATTCTTTTCTGCAAAATGAAATAACTGTCGATATAGGTGGTCGTGCTGTCGAAAATGGAAAGGCCGGTAACGGAAATCGAATTCGGCTGCCCCAGAAGGATAACATCCAAAATATTGTGCAGCACCAGTTCGAGCAAGGCGTCGTGTGATGTTTCTATTGTCCAGAGATCGCTTTTGGGATTTGTGGCAGAGTAATCGTTGGTTTTAATATTGTCGGTCATGGTGACCAGACTCTGGGGTGCTGCGTTTTCCGATGTAAAAAAGACCGTAAAAGTAGTCGGCACACTGTTGCCTTCCTGGAAATAGTAGGGATCTTTGCCGGCCTGCATGTCTCCTCTGGGATTGCCGTCGGAGAAAAAGATAATGAACTGCTGCTGCTGCGGATTGGCAGCATTCTTAAATGCTTCTTTTGCGGCATCAAAAGCTACATTGATATTGGTATAGACACTGTGATTGCTCATATCACTGGGGATGTATTCCAGATGAACATAATCCTGTACCGAATCGAGTATCTCGGCCCGGGAGGTATCCAGGGTGAGCACTTCTTTAAGCTTTTCAATCCCCTTTCTCCCATCGGTCCTGATTTCGTTAAGCCTTGTCAGTGGTATGTATGACTGATGACGGACCCCGTCAACATTACCGGGGAGTTGTTCGAAAAAAGAATCATCACGGTGGTCGAAATAGAGGATGTTCTGAAACACCGCCACGCCCACCTCGGCATCGGGGATCCGTGCATAGATTTCATCGAGCATGGAAAGCATGACACTGTACCGGGAGCCCATGCGGTCATTGGCCGTGCTTCCGCCCACCCCCGACATACTGCCCGAATTGTCCACAAGGAACATAATCGATGGCGTGCCTTCGGCAGGGGTGGATGAATCCGCTTCACAACCATGCACCCGGGGGCCCATCGCGATCACTTTCTCGGGAACATCGATAGTATCGCCGTTGAATGTAAGGGGACATTCGGTGATAATAAACTCACACCACTCCTGTGGATGTGCGATTGCGCAGAGGAGCAAAATAAGCGACACAGCACCATATGAACAACTGCTTGTAAGAGTTTTGAGAAAGATTGCTGTTATTTTCATGTGCTGCCCCCTTTCAAGCAAGCATATCTTATTTCATTATCGTGATCACTACCCGCCGGTTTTTCCGCTTCCCCTCTTTGGTGGTATTAGGAGCAATCGGCACGGAGTCTCCGAAACCGGCAGCATCAAAAAGCTCGGTAGGGAGATTTTCCGTCTCAATAAAGTATTTCATCACCCGCCTGGCCCGGGCCCTCGAAAGCGCGGTGTTGTCCGGGTAGACCGATTTCAGCTTTCCGACAATCG
Organism: Chitinivibrionales bacterium; assembly: GCA_014728215.1. Lineage (NCBI taxonomy): Bacteria > Pseudomonadati > Fibrobacterota > Chitinivibrionia > Chitinivibrionales > Chitinivibrionales bacterium. The sequence goes on along the minus strand of WJLZ01000200.1, from coordinate 80,286 downwards.
GGTCCGAATCGGTATGGCCTTCAATGCGCACCGGATGGTCGGGATAGGTTTTCAGGAAATCGGCAATCCGTTTCAAAACCTTGATACCCTCTGGCGGAAGTTCGGCGCTTCCCGAGGCAAAGTGGATAGCCAGCTCCTGAGCAGTGATTGTCACATATTTTTCGTGCTCTTCAATCTCGAGCCCCTCGATATCCTTAAGCCCGCTCAGATCGGGCTGCTGTTTCTGCTTTTCCTTTTTCTCTACTTTACGTTCCGAAATAAATCGCTCAATTATTTTCGGCGCCTCCTCATCCCGCTTCTTTTTGCCCAGCTCCATGATCAGGTAGAAAGTGTGAGTCGATGCCAGATCGCCTTCGGTTTTCAAGTTATATTGGTAGAGCATGGTCACTTTCGGCCCGGTTTCCGTGAGCGGGACTTTTGCTCCGCCGGCAAGGCCCCAGTATTCGATAAATCGTTTGTCAAAACCCAGTTGGAAATAGGCGCCCAGGGTCTGTTTCAGCCATGCACCCATACGCCAAGCCGCACCCCATTCGATCTTTTTAGCCGTTTTTATGGCGTTGTCAAGTGAGTTGAACTCATTCTTGTTCGCCCAGAGGTCCTTTAAATCGATATCCAGCCCGCTTTCGAGCCGCTGCTCCCAGAAATATCCCAGCCAGGAAACACGAAGGGAACGGGAATAGGCGGCATCGCTGTCGAAATCAAACAACGAACGCCCCATGGTGGGAGCGATCAGATTGATAGTTGATAATCCGGCGACATGCTCACCCAAAAGCGGGTGCTCCTTAAAGCGATATGAACCTCCGATATCGAGACCCAGTCCGCAGAGCGGGTCACCAAAATTGCTTTGATATGCAATGTTGAGATTTGCGCCCAAGCTCAAGGTTCTCCAGGGATTGATGGCATAACTCAGCATGGTGAATGTATTATTATTGCTGCTTGAGCTGCCACCGGTTACCAGACGCTCGGTACCGGGGTCGAATCGGGCAGACTGAATTTCACCATCATTTTCGCCGATAATCGAAATTCCCGCTGTCTGGCCGGTGGTAACCGGCATGGTAACACCGAATTCCCAGAGCTTGAACGCACCTTGCATCACCGGCGCAAAGGCTCCGCGAAGGGTGATATAGTCGCTTTCGGTGAGTAGTGCAGGATTGGTTAGTGGAGAATACCGCCCCATCAGGTCGCGCCAGCGGCTGCTGAGAAGAAATTCGCCGGGAAGACCGTCGGAAAGACATACCGTCAGAAGTCCGTATACGAAAATCACAGGGAAAATCCTGTGAATTAATCTACGTTTTATCATAATGAGCACCACCCGTCATTCGGAGTGCTCAGGCACATTTGAAAATCTCGGTACCAAGAGGAGTGCCCGCAGCATCTAAAACATTACTATCGCCTTATTTACAATTATGTATCTACGGAATGGAGCAGTCAACAGAAAAGGGCGGTTCCGGAAAAGGGATTACCGGAATTGGGGGGATTCAATGTCTGATGTCCACCACCAGGCGGGAGGGATTCCCGAGTTCCATTACCCGGTATCTATTTGGTGATGATACCGCCGCCACCCAGGTTACGATATTTTCGAAATCGCAGGTGGCAACCAATCTGAGAATTACCGGCAGCTCGAGTCTTCTGTCACGGTCTTCGATGGTAGAAGAACCTTTCGTATGCATGCGCGCCGAATGAAATCGAATCATGAGCCACCCATCACCGGGAAGGTACAATGGGTTGCCCGAACCACACATGCGAACCGGCTCATCGATATATTCTATATGGTAGTCTGGAATGCCGGGACCGGAAATTTCAAACACAATGCGGTCAAATTCTTCATGACGCCCTGTGCGTACGTCGGTAATTGCCGAAAAGGTATCCGCAGGAAAACCGGTGCTGTCGGAAATAATGCCGGCGGTCCAATCGGTCTGCTTTAAATGCGCTGCGCTTGACGGTTCCTGATCCGGAACGCTGTCTCTGTTTTTACATGTTGCCACAGTAAAAATGAAGTACACCGACAGTGCGATAATCGGTTTCAATAAATGATGCACAGACACCTTTGAGAAAAAATTGATTTCAGTTGTTCTGTTTTTTTGCGGCATCCTGTTCAGACCTGAATACAGTTTTTACATTGGCCAGCTGTCGATAGAGTGCGATATTTTTGCGATGGGGGCAGCCATTTGATCAGGAATATTGCCAGAGCCCTTTTCGATAAAGCCCTCGCGATATCCGACGCCACCGAATGGATTGCCGCTTCTCGCTCTACCATACCTTACTCAAAAAAAACATTCCATTTTCTCGGTGTTCTTCAAATGTTCAAAAGGAGTTCCGTAAAGGCTTTATCGATCACCGGTACTTTCTTCCCTGTCTTCACGGCTTTCAAAGCCGCAAAAACCATGGCCATACTCTTGATATTATCGAGTACTTCGCATTCCGGTACGATACCGTAGGTGGCTGCACGGACAAAATTATCCAAAATAAACATCTGTTCTTCACGGGTCATGTTTTTAGGAGATATCTCCTGTTCATTTTTGACTGTATAAAGTCGGGGGGAAGAATAGAATCGGATGTTTCCTTTTTCATAGGTGATTGTACCTTTTTCACCTTCGATCTGCCAGTTGCCGTTCCAGTCTGAAAACTGACCCTTTGCCCCCCAGCTCGTATTGTAGAGGATGTGTGCGCCGTTACTCATCTCGAAAATGAGCGAACTCGAACAGTCGCCTTTGTAATTCGACCATTTTGGATTCCAGGCAACACCCTGGACCGAAACAGGTTCGAGTCCGGTGATATAGCGCATGTAATCGAAATGATGTATTGCCATATCGACAATGACCGGGTAGTCCATCTCGTGACGGAACCCTCCGCCGAAATCGAATCCCAGGTAAAAGTCCACCTTGACCTGTCCGATTTCGCCGATTTTTCCTTTTTGACTAAGTTCGGCAATCGTATACATGGGTGGACGGTATCTGAAATTCTGGCTGATCACGCACCGTTTTCTGGTTTTGCCGACCGCTTTGACAATAGCTTTGCATGATGCAAACGTGTCGGCCATGGGCTTCTCGCTGATTACATGAAGGTCGGCTTTCAGAGCTTTGATAATTGTCTCTTTATGAAACTCGGGCGGCGTCACGCAAACAAGCATCTCTGCATTGGTATTCTTGATTGCTTCATCGAGTGTGGAGAAACAGATATCCGGATCGCATTGAGCAATTTTACAGGCCTCCTTCAGCGCCTTGTCATGCACATCAACAATACCAACAATCTCCGTCTTCGGATAATCACTCAGCCATCGGGTCCATCGTAATCCATGGACTCCGGCGCCAACTTGTATTACTCGCATAAAAACTCCCTTTGGGAACAAAGGTCAGGGTAACGCTTTTTCAAACTCTCGCCGACCATCGCTCAATCTCGTTATCTTTTGTTTCTTTCTCTTAACCGCAGCCTCAACTCTCATCTCGTTGTCACTGTCCTGGTTTCCTATTTTTCTTTATCTTCTCCTCAATTTCTTTCCTACTCCTCAAACTCCAGCACACCCTTAAGATATCCCTCCGGTCGTTCGCTCGCAATCTCCATGGCTTCCTGGACCTTTGATAATGGGTGACGGTGGGTTATCAGGTTACTCTGGTCGAAAGTCCCCTTTTCCATCAGGCGTACGGCCCGTTCCATGGTCGAGACCGCAAGGTCGGTCGAAATCATGGGGGAGGAGTTGAGCACCTTATAGCCGCCGATATGCCATTCCCCGAAATCGACCGATCGGGGGGCATGGTGCCATGCAAAAAGCGCCAGTCTGCCGCCGGTGCGGATAAAAGAACCTGCCGACTGAAGGGTTTGTTCCACCCCGGCGGCTTCAATGACAAGATCGAAAGGATCGCTTTTGTACTGCTCCAATTCGGTGAGACCCTCCGCAGTGCCGGTATTGATAATCTTACTCGCCCCGAACGCTTTTGCCCGTTCCAGGTTCTCCTGCTTGATATCGGTAACAACGAGTTCTGCCAGCGGACAAGCAGCCAGTCCCTGGACATTGAGCAATCCCATGTATCCTGCACCCATCAGTAAAACCCGGTCGCCCGGCATGATTTCATAGGAGCGGATCGCACCCACTATGCAGTCGACCGGCTCCGCGATCATCAGAGATGGATCTTTCGGGGCTGTGAAAATTTTACGGTGGTTGAAGCTTTATTATTGTATAATGTCACCCACTCACGGCATACAACATAATCGCCTTCCTTTATATCCTCTACTTCGTTGCCGCATTTGGTGACTACGCCGATACCCTCATGACCGACATAACGGGGGAGAGGAAATTGCCTCGACTCTATATCCCTGAACAAAGAGACTTCGCCCATGCATATGCCGTTGGCAAGGCATTTGACCTGGATCTCATCCGCACGGGGGTCAGGAACATTAACTTCGTGTAACTCAGCCTTTCCTTTTTCCGGAAAGTATACCCAGAGCGCTTTCATAATGAATCCTCCTCAGTTCGACATTCTTTACTTTGGTCTTTGTCTCTAGTCTGTCTCGTTCTCAAAAAGAGAACCGAGGGACATGAACGAGCAGATGAACGAGAATAATTAGATTCTTTATTCTCCCGATACTAAATATTTAAAATACTCATTGCTATTCCCTAATTGAAGATTTTATCCCAGTTTAGTATTTTTTGAGCATCAAGCCGAATTTATAAAAGAAAAACAGAAGGAACCACTATGGCCCGAACTCCTGCCAAATACCCTAATCTTCTTTTTATTTATACCGATGAACAGGCGTATAATACATTGGCCGCCTATGGAAATACCGCCATCCACATGCCCAACCTCAATCGGTTGGCGCAGCGATGTACGGTATTTGACCGGGCCTATGTCACCCAGCCGGTATGTACGCCGTCACGCTCCTCCCTGCTGACCGGCTTGTATCCCCATAAAAACGGATGCACCGAAAACAACATTCCCCTGTCTGAGGATATCCCCTGTCTTCCGGAGATGATAGAGCGTGGTGATTATGCTACTGCCCATTTCGGTAAATGGCATCTTGGTGATGAAATCTTTGCGCAGCATGGCTTTGAGCAGTGGCGGAGCATTGAAGACCATTATTCCCATTATTTCAGCAAAGGACGGGATAAAAACAGTCATTCAAGTTATCATGATTTTCTACTGCAAAACGGTTTTACTCCCACAGACGGTTCCCGGTTCAGCAGGCCCGAAGCTGCACGAATGCCCGAACAATTCGGAAAACCGGCCTACCTTGCACAGGAAGCGTCATCCTTTATCCGTCAAAACAGCGATCATCCCTTTGTGCTCTATGTTAATTTTTTCGAACCCCATATGCCCTTTTTCGGCCCCCGGGACAATCAGTACGATCCAGCATCCATACCATTGCCACCGAATTTCGATTGTCCCCCTGCGGAAAACCAGCCGCTTAAAACCAGGCTGCTCCAGGAGCATTATTTACGCTACGGTCATTCGGGCCTTCCGCTGCAAACGCCTGATGACTGGCGCAAAATGATCGCGAACTACTGGGGACTTTGCAGCTTGATCGATACCCATATCGGAACGATTCTTTCAACAATGGATCAGCACGATCTCTGGGACAACACGATCGTGGTCTTTACTTCCGATCATGGCGATATGATGGGGAGCCGGCGGCTGGTCGGAAAGTATGTCATGTTCGAGGAAGCGATTCGGGTTCCCTTGATGATCGGTATTCCAGGACAACATAATGGACGGCGGGTGAGGGGACCGGTGAGTCAGATCGATATTGTTCCTACGCTGCTCGATCTCATGGGACAACCGGTTCATTCTCATCTGCAGGGAAAAAGCCTTTGTCCGTTGCTTGACGGCCGCCGGGATATTCACCGGGAAGATGTCTTTGTCGAATGGAACGGCGCGAATAACGGTTTGGGAGACAAAATCGGAGAAGTCTCCATTCCTCAATGGATGAATGAATCATATTCAAAGGAAAAAATCGAATCTGCCATGCGGGATCCTGTCAGAACTATTATCAACCCCGACGGCTGGAAATATTGCTGGAGCAGCATTGATGAAGATGAACTCTATAATCTCAATGATGATCCCCTCGAAACACGAAACCTGGCGGCAGATCGGGATTTTGGAGGCATCAAAGACGATCTCAAACAGCGGATAAAAGAATGGAAAGTAGGAGTCGGCGACAAAGTATAATTACAATGACAATAAAAAAGTATTGACAACGTATTTATTAACGATATAATTAAAATGAGCCTTTTTGCTGAACACCCCCATCTCCTTTCTACCACGCTCACCTCCTTCTCAACCCCACGAGAAGGAGGCTGAGCTGGGGGCAATATACATCCGAAATCCGAAATAATACTGACCCCCCTAACGCTGATTCAGCAGATATTCGCAATTTCCCCATAATATGATATAGCTTTCTTCCATCGTGTTCTCCTAACTTCGTGCATTCGTCCCTTACCTCATCTTACCGCGGAAATCTAGTATATTGAAATTTTCATTTTTTTCATCTCAGAGGATTCTATGGACCTTTCAATCTGCAAGCCTGTTCAGCATCATGCAAATAAAACCCTCTTTATCTTTTTCCTGGTGCTTTTTTGCATTCAGAACATTTCCGGCCGTGTCTACGTTGTCGACCAGAATCACCGGAAAGCTTCCGATAAAAATACAGGAACATCAGAAAAGCCTTTTAAAACTATTTCCCGGGCCGCAGAATCAGCAGAGGCGGGGGATACAGTGTTTGTTTGCAGTGGTATCTACAGGGAGCGTGTTGCCCCGGCCTATGGCGGTCACCCGGAAAAACCGGTTGTTTATATGGCTGCTCCCCAAAATAAGGTTTTTATCAAGGGTTCCGAGGTTTGGAAACCGTCGTGGGAAAAGACCGGTGCCGGTGCAAACATATACCAGGCATCGATCGATACCGCACTTTTTCCGCCCCTGCCCACAATACACGGATCTCGCACCTTTAATCCCTATAAGGAATTGCTTTCAATCGGCGAGCGACGGCTGACATTGGGGCAGCTCTTTGTTGACCACAGAAAATATTTACAGGTAGATTCCCCAAAGAAGCTGGAAACTGTTGCCGGGTCATGGATGGTCGTTGACAGTGGAAATGCCATGCTTGTGCATTTCACCACTTCAGCAAAACAGGTCGCCAACTGTCTGGTTGAATTAACAGTGAGAGAAAGAGTCTTTGCGCCATTCAAGCGAGGACTGGGGTATATTGTTGTGAAGGGTTTTATCATTGAGCACTGTGCCAATCAGTACCCCCGGGGATTCTGGAATCCCACCAGTCCGCCCCAGGCTGGTGCCCTCGGATGCCGGAGCGGTTATCATTGGATAATCGAAAACAATACGATCCGTTATGCCCGGACCATGGGGCTCGATTGCGGAGAAGAGGGGGACAGCGATGCCGATTATCTCAATCAGCCACGGCCCGGAATGGTCGGATATCATATCATACGGAATAATATCATTGAAGAAAATGGGGCGGGAGGTATTGTTGGTTTTAAAGCAAAAGGTTGTATCATTGTCGACAATACCATTGTGAATAATAATAACTGTGGTATGTACGGCACCGAGGCATCGGGGATGAAATTCCATGGATTCGATGACGGCCATATTGAGGCAAACTATATATGTAATAATGGTGTTTCGGGAATCTGGGTAGACAACCGGTGGAAAAATTGCCGCATCACCCGGAATGTTGTGCTGGGTAATACCGGCGCAGGCATTTTTATCGAACTCGGGACCGGACCGATACTTGTTGACAACAATATTATTGCATACACCAAAGCCGGTGCAGGAATGGCCGGTGACGGTATCTACAGCCACGATGCATCGATTGTTACTATCGCCCACAACCTGGTCTATTTCAACGCCAATTTTGGTATCTGGGCCCATGTGGGAACCGACCGGGGACGGGGGGATAATCCGGTGTCGGCTTCACGGTGGCAGGTGAACAATAATATGATCATCGGTAACCATCGTGGCGCAATCAGCTTGCCCGCGGTTTCTGACCGGTCGAACAATAACTTTTCCGATTATAATCTTATCGCCGGTCCCTATGAGATATATACATCCGACACCTACGGTGTACCCCTGGGCAAACCGCTGTTTTTAGTTAATATCAATAAAGGAAGGATTACCAAAGATTCGGTTGTCGGGGCGCTCAAGGCAGCGTTGGATTCTGCACAAATCCCCGATGAAAACCGTCCTTCGCTTAAACGGTTGAAAGCAATGCCCTCTCTGTCTATTGGTGAATGGCATATTGCAACGGGCAATGATAAGCACAGTGTTTATCCGACCGTTCTCCGCACGGCCTTGTCCGAACATGCAAACACCCTTTCATTCTGCATCGATAAATCGGTAAAATCGATTGAATGCCCTCCGGTCGAGGAGGTCGACAGGGATTTTTATGGAAATTTACTTCCGGCCCAGACCCCGCTGCCCGGCCCCTTTCAGAATCTTGTAGTCGACCCTCGTCTGAATGACACTGTCAGCTTTGCCGATCCCCTCGGCGGTCCCTTTGCATCACTCCGCGCAGTCAGAGACAGTACTAATCATTTTATTCTCCAGCCGGTACAACCTGTGAACCGTCCTGCTCTTTATAAAGCCTGGAAAGAATGGCCTCCGCAGGAAAAGGAGCTTTCCGATACGCTAACAGAAAAAACACTTCCCGAAAAAACTTCTGGCTCTCCGGAAAACCCTGCAAAAATCGGCTATTTCAAATCTTCTGTTGTTCTTGACGGAGCTCTTGACGAATGGAATGATATCGCGCCCCTTGAAGCACCATATTCAGAAAAAGATTCCGGGGCGCTGAAACTGGTGTGGAACGAGAAGGGAATCTACGGGGCGGTAATGATAACCGATACGGTTGTTGCAGCGAACCCCGATCGGAGAAGGTTCTCCGACCGTATCGAAATCTATGTGGAAAAAGACTGTGCCCGATCAACGTCGCTGACCCCCTATGCCGTTTGCTACACCTTCATGCCCCTTACCGAAAAGGGAAACGGAGAATGCGCACTCTGGACCTATGACCATATTTGCGACGATGAATACGACAACCTGAAAGGAGTCTGGAAATCCGGCCCCGGCGGATATACGATAGAATTTCATATCCCCTTCGAAATACTCGGCCCTGCAAAACCAGAGAAGGGAACCATTATCGGATTCAACTATTCGCTGTACAATGAACACTCACCCCTCGAGCACTTCTACTGCAACAGCAGCCACAACCGCAACTCCCGCACGCCCTATCGATGGGGAACTGTGGAGTTGACTAAGGGAAGATGAAGGGGCAAGATTTCCCTTTCGCATCGTTGTCTCTCTCCGATAGCACCTCAGGACAGGTCTTTTGTCTCCAATAGCTCTTAATCTTCTTCCTTTCCCTCCTCAAAAAAACGCGCCCCTGCATACATCGTACACAGAGGCGCAGCGCGTGGAGAATGGTAATGCAATCTTCTATTTATTAATTCTCTATTTTTTCCTCCGCTTTTTCTGCAGCTTCTTCTACCTTTTCGCCGGTTTCCTCAGCGGCTTCCCCCATCGCTTCACCAGCCTCCTCGGCAGGACTCTCTTGCCCGGTGGCTTCCTCAACCGTTTCATCCACCTTTTTGCCGGTTTTCTCGGCAGGTCCCTCTTTTTCACAGGCATTAATTGAAAGCAGTGCAACAAACGGCAAAAGCATAATCATTTTTTTCAGTCCCATGAGAAAATCCTTCCTTAAACAGTATAATAAATTGTGAATAATTTCTTATAATTTGAATCCAAATCCAAGCTGACCGGCCAGAGTACCGGTAAACACATCATCGAATATGTCGTCATCAAATGTCTTGGTTAATCCGATAGTATACCGGAAATCCAAAAACATCAGAAATTTATCCAGATCATGAGAAAAACCCACACCGGTAACAACCCCGGATTCAACCTGATTGACGTCTTCGTCAAGATCGGTCCCCGCATCAAAATTAAAAGGACCGACCTCATAGATCTCATCAGTTTCGGACTGAAGGTTGATTCCCAGAAAAGGACCGGCGTAAACATAGGGCCGGGTGCGTGCTTCAACCGGAAATGCAACTTTTGCAAGCAACGGTATTTCCAGATAGGATAGCTGAATATTCCAGCTCCCGCTTACTAAATCATTCCCCGCTTCAACGGTTTCCCCCTTCTGGGTATACTGAATTTCAGGCTGGAGTGAAAAAATTTCATGCAATGCAATATTGGCAAAGGCACCCACGTTAATACCAGGCCGCAACTTTGTATCGGTATTATCAAGATCAGAGTCTTCACCGGTAAAGTGTCCGAGATTGAATCCGATCTTGCCGCCTATCGAACTTTCATCAAATTGTGCCTCAATCTGACCTGCAAGTAATACCGGGATTATCAACCATAGAAATTTCATATCCCTCTCCTTTCATTTATACTCTGATTACTCCACTACTCCTAAATGGTCTCCAGATCCTTGTTTTTCGCAGCAGCCTCTTTAAGCCGTTCATTGGCATAGACAGCGATTTCAACCCGGCGGTTTTGGGCCCGACCCCTTGGAGTAGAATTATCGGCAACCGGCATTTGTTCCCCATAGCCTTCAACTTTCAGACGATCGTTATCAACATCGAGCGCAATAAGCTTCTCTGCAACCGACAACGCACGCTCTTCACTGAGCTCCTGATTGTATTCTTTCGTACCAATCGAGTCGGTATAACCCTGAACCAGGATATTGGTATCGTCATACTTTTTTAAAACATCTGCCATTTCTCTCACATTCTCTCCGGCATCAGCCGTCAATGTACTGGAATCGAATTTAAAGAGAATGCCCGAGTCGAAAGTGATTTTAATACCCTCGCCGACCCGTTCGACTTTCGCGTTTTCAAGATCTTCCTCGAGTTCTGCGGCCTGTTTGTCCATGTAGTTGCCGATCGCAGCGCCCGCCGCACCACCTATGGCCGAGCCGATAATGACCCCTGCCGCGGTGTTGCCGGTCCGTTTACCGATAAGCGCTCCCAGACTGCCGCCTAAGATACCGCCAAACACACCGCCACCCGCAGTTTTCGAGCACCCCGCATATACGACAACCAGCAAGAGCGACAGTATGATTCCCTTTGCATACCTGCCGCGGAAAAGGTCCTGGACCATCCCCATACATACCTCCTTTGCTATGACGACACAAATTTCATATTGTCAAATTGTATTAATTGAAAATGCATACCGCTCCTTTCCGCTCTTGGTGAAAAGGGAAAGCATATGCACGTTCGATTAAAGGGATGTTTTTTATTGCAAGATGTATGCCAGCAGTGGAAATGTGTTGTTTATGAAGGGGAACTTAAGAAAATGGCTGTTTGTGGTGTTGTACAGGTGGGGAAGGTGGGGGGGGATTCCTGAAAGTGACAAGAAAACTTTCCGTTTCTGACAAATTATACAACGCAAAGTAATGTTTCAGGAATTGCCTATGTTAAAAGGAGGAAGGAGATGATATTCCCTGGCTGTTCAACCCGGTAAATTCCATTTGCATGAATAATTATTCCTGTTTTCACCTATAAAGTCGGCAATTTCGCATAATTGCAGCGGACGTGGTGGAGTTTTCAGCGGTTCCAGCTCTTTGCGCAGCGCTTTGCCGAAAGAGCCGAAGGATGCCGGATCATTGGGATAGGAATCCTTATCGATTCCGACAAAACCGATATCTTCTGCGGCTTGTTTGAGGCTTTCGTGCCACTGGTCAAGTGATACCGCACCGATACCGGTGATACCATTGGCCATCAGAATAACCCTGGCCCGTTTGAAAGTGCGATCCCGGCAGAATGAATGAAGCGCCTGTGCGGATACCGATGTATTGAATACCAGCCAGTAGGGGATCGCATGGGCCTGCATGGTCGACCAGGGATCCATAATTGCAAAACAGTCAACCAGCAGCGTTTCGGGCTTGTGGTCCCGCTTCAGATACCAGTGATGATAACAGTCGGCTGCAAAGGGACTCAGATCTTCGGGTGATTCATAGGATACCCGCCACACCGGCCTGCCGGTCTTTTCGATATCATCATACATCGACTCAACGAATCCCCATTCGGCTTCAGGTTGATACGAATCGACAGGGCCAGTTTGCCACTTCTCAGCAGACATGCCCTGCTTTTGAAGGAATTCTTTAACCCGGTCGCTTCCCTGAATATATTCTTCGGGTGACGTCGTTCCATAACCGCCGGTCTGGAAATAATGACGGTCGCTTATTGTTTTTACCGGCCAGCGAAAGGAGCAATCCGAAACGATAATGGGCGCGCCGGGGGCGAGTTTATTTTCGACAAACTCACGATATGCCGGCGGAAGCGTGAGATATTTTACCCGGAGATAGGCAACCTTGGTTACCATCAGTCGGTCCTGCACCGGATCGTGCATCTGGTGGACCACCACCGAAGGGTTGGCATTCAAAAAATCCGGTACCGCTTTTTTGCCCCATTTAATATCACCCAGAATGTCGTCGGGGTGCACCGACCGCTTTGCCGTCACCAGAAGCGTTTGCGGAAGCCAGGGAATCCCGAGCGCCGAGCATAAATGGATCAGTGCCCCATTTGCAGAACCGATCGCTACAGCAGGATATTTCCGGTCCGGATAACTATCAACAATATCCTGCGCCATACGGTCCATATCGATATCTTTCAGATGCTTTCTCCGCAGTGCATCTTGAGCACCGGCTTCACGGTATACCCACTGACGGAAATCTTTGGGAAGCGAATTGATGGAACGCATGATACTCAAGGGGACATACCGGAGAGGAGGGATCCCCTTGAACGGCCGCTCAAGAAGGCTGTGCTTCAAAGAATCCAGCATCGTGGTGGCCGAATCGAAACCGGCCAGAATATCATCGGATTTTATAGGTTTGTCGGAAGACATGATTTGAAGGGGTTCCTCTGAATCTAGAATATAATCAACGAACAATTCGCAGTACAGTCGCCTTCATGACTGTTTATAAAATAATACATAATACATGAATACCCAATTACCCCTCAGGTTCGGACAGACGGAAATACTTCCTCAGCGAGGACCGATCCGATCGTAATACCCGCACGGCAGAAGAAATAACCGTCACGCACCAGACTTTAATACCCGCCAAGAAATCCTTCACACCCACTTTACGGCATTGAACAATAAAATCCATAATAAAATATTTGTAAATACGTGCACTTTATTTGTCAGACGAATTGTCTATTCTATCTCTTCGAGTACCGCAACGACAGTCTCCTTGAAACGGTTCAACTGCATGCTGATAATCCAGCGGAGTAATGCATTCGGTTTGTTTTTAAGCCTGACCTTTTGGCTGTATCCGAGGATTGCATGGGAATTTTCGCTGTCTAGGTGATAATCGGCGCGGGCTTTCACCGGGCCGGGTGCCATGTCCCAGTTGTGATTGAATGATTCGAGCAGCATGGCAATGCGCCTCTCATCAGGATAGATGATTCTTTTATAAACCGACTCTCCACGATATCCCCATACCTGGAAAACGGTTCGTACCAGAGATGTACTCGAGTCGAGCACTGTTATGTCGATCGTATCTGCATAGGCATTGAATCTTTTCAGAACGGCCGGATCGAGCAGTATCGAATAGATGCTTTCGGCGGACAGAGAAGATTTGACTGCAAAAGAAAATGAATAGCCACTGCCTTCAAAATCCAACGATGATGATATCACTTGGGGTCCGGCATGGGAGCGCAGAATGAAACCTGCAAGAATGATCAGCAATAATCGGCAGGATTTTTTTTCACATAGCACCCCCAGATGGGAATAACACTTTTGTCTAAAGGGGCTAGTGAAGTTTTTCTTCCAGCTTTTTGACCATTTTAAGGTCCTTCTTTGCCTTTCTTTTTTTGCCCACTTTTTTGTAAAGTTTAGCCCGCATTTTATAGGCATAAATGTAATCACTATCCTTTTCAATCGCGGTATTAAAATCAGCTTCGGCAAGAATAAACTTCTTATTATTGTAGTATGTTACGCCGCGCTGGTAGTATGGCAATATACTGTCCGGATACATGCGGATGAATTCGGAAGCCAGTGAGGTTGTTTCTTCATATTTTTTTTTGAGTGAGTAGAATATAGCTTTTATGTCTAATAGCGTGATAGTTAGTGCTGTCGCGAGACAGAGCGGAATCAAGACAAGCCAATTGCTCGGTCGTATCTTCCACGTGACTAAACCTGGCATTCGATTCTTCCATAACACTCATTACATACATTCCGTCGTGAGGTGTATGAATATTATATTTGTAGAGGCTGTCCGTATCACAATAATGAAGACCGAGAGTTGCACGTTCGGGAGTCAATGATTTTATCATAGTCCAGGCTTGCTAATGATTTTTCGGTGGGAGTAAGCCCGTCGCCGGCCGGCAAATCTAAAGCTCCCCCTCATTTCTTTTTCGGCAGTCCATCCCTTTTAATTGGCCAGGCTATGCCGCCAATTCCAATTTTCACCATAACTAAATATCCGCTGAATTTATTATCATATCTGTTATGGCGAGTATTCATTACAGATAAATCTGTTCTGATAGTCCAGGAACCGGATTCATAGGATTTTACTAATACTCCCCGGGTAGGCGCAAGTTTCCAATCAAAAGTAACCCCTAAAACCGGACTTGAATGCATTGGGATTTCAGCGTCGGATTTATACTTCGATGTGTCCGCATCAGCAATACTGGCAGAATGACTTGCAATGCCGATATATGGAAATATGTACACTCTCTTTGTCAGCACAAGATATCCAAAATGGATGGCAGGACTGAACTGAAATAATTTAACTCCCTGAGGCCAAATATCATTTTCAACAATAATGGAATCTTTCAATTTAGTGGCAGCTTGAAATTGATTATAAAACACAAAACCAAATTTTTTATAGAAGAAATCGAAAGAATGTCCTAATAAGACTGCGTTGCTGTATATATCTTCTAATCCCCCAGAGAAAAGGCCAAGGCCAGAGAAAAATGATAGACCAAAACCCCAGTTTGAGGGCCTGTAAACATACCGGATCTTCAATCGAACAAAATCAGCGTATTCGCCTTCGGGATGCTTTTCCAAATATCTATCAGCTTCATAGTTAAGAGTATTCTGGTCTAATGTATCTCTGGCATCTGATATGAGCCAATGTAAAAAGATATTACAGAAATCGAATTTCTTTTCATTTAATTTTTCCATGTTTTGTTCAATTGTTAATTTATTCTTTTTCAATAAATGTTGCATATTATTCAAAAGCGCATCATTCGGTGCCGGAGCCTTGTTATAATATGCTTTGGTAATTGTATCCATCATATCAAGATTCGATACATAAAAAAATCTGCCAAAAAGCAGATCAAAAGAGATAATTTCATAAGGTGTAAAAATATTGTATAAGGAGGTGTCAATCTGACGATACATTTGAGTATGCAGTTTCTGTATTTGTTTAATTTCACCATTTTCTAATAATTGATAAATCTTGTGTCTTCCGTTTTGTATCAGTGTAAGAGGAGCAGGGGTATCAAGATTCAATAATGAATCATTTTCGGCGAAAATGATGGTTGCTGCAAACAAAATTAAATAACAGACATTTCTCAAATTTCCTCCTGATGAAGAAGGTATATATTTATAAAATTCTTTCTATTTTTCTTTTTTAATAATAAACATCATTCCCTCTTCTAAAAACAAACATATTTTTGCAAAGATAAAAGAATCGGATATCTGTTTCTAAAAAAAACGGGGAGCAGTCCCTCACCATTTTCCGAAACCACCCCGGCCCTCTCCCTCCTTCCTGAATTTCACGTCCCTTGCTTTCCCTACTTTGCCCTTAATTTCCCTTACCTCCATCACCTTCACGCAATGCATTATAACCATTCTATATCATTTTAAAATCAAAAGCTTACCTTCTATGAACGTTGGGAATTTCATGGTGAATGTCACATATCCGGGTATGAAAAATTGACAGGAAGATTTCTGTAAACGCAAAATCTTGTGCTAATTTACAAAGGAAAACACAGTATGTGGTGTATTTGGGCTGCTTTTAATGCCCCATATCCCCTTCTCGGCAGGTGGCGGGGTTAAAATGAAAAAAGTATTTGACTTGAACAGGGCCTTTTTTGTATTATAGTGGTTAATAGTAGCAAGAAGTGGGTTAAAGTGGGAAATTCTAGGCCGGAATTGATCATGTCGAGATTCAGAGGAAAATTCGAGTATTCCATCGACGCCAAAGGAAGGGTGAGCATGCCCGCCAAGTTTCGCCGCGTGCTTAATCCCGAAGCCCAGGAGACGTTTGTAATATGCCTCACTCCAAACAAATGCCTCCGTGCATACCCACTTGATGCCTGGGAGAAATACGAGGATGAACTCGCCTCCAGGCCAGAAACCCACGATACCCTCCGATTCAAGCGATTTCTCTATGATACAGCGGCCGATTCCACTCTCGATAAGCAGGGGAGAATCCTTATTGCTCCCAATCAGATAAAACTCGCCGGCATCGCCAAAGAAATTATCCTTGTCGGCCATATGGGATATATCGAAATGTGGGCCAAAGAAGCCTACGAATCCTACTTCTTGAATATGCAGGACTACGATGAAACGTATTTCAAATCGGTCGAAGCCGGATTGGTGGCGCGATGAACACTCAACGCTACCATATCCCTGTTCTTCTGAAAGAAACCACTGATGCACTTGCAATCAAACCCAACGGTATTTATCTCGATTGCACCCTCGGCGGGGGAGGGCATTTTCTTTCACTGCTTAACGGGCTCGACAGCACCGGCGTTGCAGTGGGGATCGACCGTGATCCCGACGCCGTGGCATGGAACCGGGAACGGTTTCACGATTACGCACCCACAGTCATCATCGAACAGGAACGGTTTTCCCAATTCGACCGGGTCCTTCACAAGCATCACATCTCCTTTCTCGACGGCATGCTGCTGGATCTCGGACTCTCGCAACATCATATTACCGAGGAGCAGCGGGGGTTCAGCTATATGAAAAACGCCCCTCTCGACATGCGCATGGATCCCACTAATCCCCTTACTGCAGCGGATATCCTCAACAATTCCGATTCCGCCGAACTGACCCGTATTTTCGGTGAGTACGGAGAAATTCAGAATCCGCAGCGCATGGCCCGTACAATTGCTCATTATACCAATAAAAATACATTGCATACCACCGATGACCTGAAAGAATGCCTCCATCGTGAATATGGCCCGCGCCTGAAAATCAAAATGCTCGCCAAGCTCTATCAGGCACTCAGAATTGCGGTCAATGATGAACTCAGGGAACTGAAAACCTGTTTGGGGAAATCGGTCAAATACCTCAATAAGGATGGACGGCTTGTGGTGATGGCCTACCATTCTCTTGAGGACAGGATTGTTAAGAATTTTATGCGTGATATGGAAAAGTCCTGCACCTGTCCGCCGGGTGCAATTATGTGTACCTGCGGCAATACGCCGAAATTTAAACGAGTAAATCGAAAGGCAATCAAAGCTTCCGAGCAGGAGATCGCTGCAAATCCCAGTGCGCGTCCGGCCCGACTCAGAGCTGCAACAAGAACAGGAAATTGATATGAAGAAAAAACAGCAAAACACACAGAAAAAGGAAGTAGTCATCAGATTCAGGCATGTCCTGGCCGCAATCACCCTTGTCGCTGCAAGCGTGCTGTTGCCCCTCTTTATTGTATGGAAACAGGTGTATATCACCGAAGCTTCCATGAAATCAAAGGTCTATGCCGACAGCCTGGTTGTCCTCAAACAGGAAACCGAACGTCTCCGGCTCACCTGCGAAAATCTGGTTCAGTCCGAGCGGATCGAGAAGATCGCGGTCAACCATCTCGACCTTCACTATCCGCCATCAAACAGGATTACCATTATCGAGCCCGAAGGGACCCCTCCTAAAAAGAGTTTTATGGGAGGATGGGAATTTTTTGCGTTGATCAGAAAATCTTTGTCACAGGATAAAGGATAAATGAGAATTCGTCTCGGACGATTGATCGTTGTTTCACTGGTGATCGTTTCGCTATTCGGCGTGCTGGTTGCCCGTCTTTTTTATATACAAATTATAAAGGGACGAGATTTTGCCGAACGAAGCAAAGATCAGGCGCAGCAGCGGATGGTCATTGCGGCAAACCGGGGGGCGGTACGTGATTGCAACGGTCGGGTTTTGGCAAAAAGCATGGAAAGCAAATTCCGCGCACCTCTCGGTGTGTTTGTGAATCTCGAAGAAAGCGGGGAAAAGCAGAAATATCACACAGTGAAACGGGTCTACCCCTTCGGTGAACTCGCCGGACCGGTAATCGGCTATATCGGCAGGGACGGTTACGGATTGAGCGGCATCGAATTCGCCTTTGAAAAATATCTCAAAGGTGAAAATGGATGGGCCATTCTTCGGAGAGACGGACGGAACAACCGGTATAAAAGAATCGGACTTCCGCAGAAACCACCGGTTGATGGTTGTGATGTTATTCTGACAATCGATGCCGATATCCAGGGAATCGCCGAACATGCACTCAAGCAGCGGGTTGCAGAACTCAATGCCCGTGGAGGAATGTGTGTTGTCATGGAACCCCATACCGGAAAAATCCTGGCCATGGCCAATGAACCGACATTCAATCCCAATATTCCCCTGAGTTTCAGTTCATCGCAGCGGAAAAACAGGTGCATTGAGTATAACTATGAGCCCGGTTCGACATTTAAAGTAATAACCGCCGCAGCCGCGCTCCAGGAAAAGGTGAAAAATGTCAATGATAGTGTGGATGGTGGTAATGGGGTTTATAAAGTATATGATCAGGCAATACGGGACCACCGGGCTTTCGGCATGCTGAGTTTTACCGAAGCACTCAGTTTTTCGAGTAATGTCTGTTTTGCCCGGATTGCCAATGATGTGGGTAATGAAGGGTTGTATAAGTATGCAAAGGATTTCGGGTTCGGTTCCCATACCGGCGTGCAGCTTTCCGGTGAAGAAAAAGGGATTGTTCATCCGGTGGAGAAATGGTCGGGAAGGACGCGGGTGACCATGGCTATCGGGCAGGAGATCTCGGTGACCCTGCTGCAGATGGCGGTTGCGTTCTCCTGTGTTGCCAATGGTGGGGTCCTTTTTGCTCCGGCTATTGTCGATAAAATTGTTTCTCCCGATAACGCCGTTGTCTGGAAAAGCAATTATCATCCGGTACGGCGGGTCATTTCCGAGAAAACAGCAGCGAATCTCAGGACTATCCTTCAGGATGTGGTCGAGAAGGGGACCGGATCACGTGCAGAAATCGATAATCTGGCCATTGGCGGCAAAACCGGCACCAGCCAGAAACTCGACAAGGAGACCGGCGCCTACTCATCATCGGAATATTGGTCGTCGTTTATCGGATTTGCACCGGTAGACCGTCCGGAAATCCTCTGTGCAGTGCTTATCGATGAACCCGCTGAGGGAGAAAGCGGTGGCCTGGCTGCCGCTCCGGTGTTCCGGAAAATTATCAGCCAGATTATCAGTCATCCACAACTCGATTATGCCGAAAAAATGCTGCCCAAATCGAAAAAAAAGAAGAAAAACGCCGCACCGCACAGTACTACCCCGGTAACTGCAGCAGTATATCCCGTGCCTTCCCTCGACAATTCGGGGAAAATCAGCGATGCATTGATCATTTTCGAAGACAATAAAAACGGTTCGATTAAAAGCGATGATGCCGCAACACCGTCAATGGTACGGGTACCCGACTGCATGGGTAAAAATGCCCGTGATGCGATCAATGAAATCAACCGGCGGGGACTGGTACCTTATATCTACGGGAGTGGTGCGGTCACCGAACAGAAGCCCTCGGTGGGCGCAACAGTATACAAAGCAGAAATATGTACTCTCTACTGTTCCTATGAAGGGTGAAGAGAATTTAAAAATATGGAGTGTGTTAAATGACTGATGGATTTAAAAATTTTTTAAGGGCCGAAGTTGATACCATTTTAGCATCGATGGATGATGATGCGAGGCACGATCCTTGCAGATGCACGGCCAAAGCATTGGGCTGGATAGAAAAAAATGCAGCGAGATTTCGCAAAGACTGGGAATCGACATCACAAAAATCTCCTGTGTCAAAAAAGATCAAAGCACAATAAGGTGTTGATGAAACACTAACAATACATGCAGGGTATCATGAACCAGAGGAGGAATACCCGGTGAAATGGAATAACCTGATATCGTCACTGAAAGTGCAGGCCCGCGGCGGGAAAGCCGATCCGATCATTGCGGATATCGTCTATGATTCGCGTAAGGTAACGCCGGGCTGCGTCTATGTGTCAATACCAGGCATGGTTGTGCATGGTGATCAATTCATAGCGCAGGCGATGGAACAGGGTGCAGTCGCCGTGATCTCTCAGAATCCTCAGCTCGCATGCACGGTTCCCTGGATTCAGGTGGAAAATTCACGAATCGTCCTGGGGGAGCTGGCCCGGAAACTGTGGAATATGAAACTCTATAATACCATGCTCGTCGGTGTCACCGGTACAAACGGCAAAACAACGGTAGCCTATCTCTACCGGAAACTTCTCGAAGAACTCAATCGGAACAAGGATGTATGGATGTTCAGTACGGTCGGATACAGCATGGGTAAAGCCGGTCAGGATGCTCACCGGACAACACCGGAATCATCGGACATCTTCCGATTGATCGGGAAGGCCGATGAAAAACCGGCAGCGTTAGTGATGGAGGTCTCTTCCCATGCACTTCACCTCAACCGGGTTGCAGGATTCTCCTATGATATCGGCGTCTGGACTAATCTCACACAGGACCACCTGGATTTTCATCACAACATGACCGAGTATTACGAAGCCAAGAAAAAGCTGTTTACCACCTATCTCAAATCAAAGGGAAAGGCGATTATTAATATCGATGATGAATATGGTCGTATGTTGTCCCGGGAGCTGGAGGGAGTAAAACAGATTACCTTTGGCACCTCGCATGATGCCACAGTGAGGATTGTCAATTGGAAATGCGACTGGTCGGGTTCGGAGATTGATATAATCACCAAAGGTGAAATTATCCATTTTCGCTCCTGTCTGGTTGGTTTTTTCAATGTTTACAATATGGCCGCACTCGCCGCCGGGGCCATTGCAATGTCGGTTTCTCCCCGCCGGGTCCAGAAAGCGCTCGATAAGCTGACCCCGGTTCCCGGTCGGATGCAGCAGGTTCCCGTAGATGCCGATTTTCAGGTCGTAGTCGATTATGCCCATACGCCCGATGCCCTCGAAAACGTATTGAGTACCACGAGGGAGCTGACTAAGGGACGGGTTATCTGCGTGTTCGGCTGCGGGGGAGACCGTGACAAAACCAAACGACCGCTCATGGCTGAGGCGGTTGTTGCGGGCGCCGATGAAGCGGTGATTACTTCAGACAATCCCCGCATCGAAAATCCGATGGATATTATCGATGATATTCTCGACGGTGTACCACTGGATTTTCCACACTGGGTAATACCCGACCGAAAAGAGGGGATCGCCTGTGCAATCGAACTCGCTCGGCCGGGAGATTGTATTGTGGTTGCCGGAAAGGGGCATGAAAATTATCAGGAGATCTACGGTGTTCGTCACCCTTTTGACGACAAAGTGGTAATTGGAGAAATATTCGAAGGAAGACAGGAAACTCGTGCTCATGCCTGAAAGGTTAACAATAGGAAAGCTCGCTGTCTGGGGAAAAAGCAGACCCGGCCTTTCGCCAGCCGTTGCTAAACGGCCCGTGCGCGGTATCCATACCGATTCACGGAAAGTCGGTTCCGGTGATCTGTTTATTGCTCTGAAAACCAGGAACGATGACGGCCATCGGTATGTCGAATCCGCCTTTGCCGCCGGCGCAACCGCTGCTGTTGTAGCAGCAAAAAACAAAAAGAGCTTTCCTGCCCGGATCCAGAAAAAACTTATCGCCGTGCCCGATCCTCTCAAAGCGCTCCAGCGTATGGCGCAGGCGTACAGGAAGGAACTGGGGATTCTCATGATCGGTCTGACCGGATCAAACGGAAAAACCACAACCCGCAATGCTATCGCTCATGTGCTCGAGCGAGGATACCCGGTGGGTACAACGGCCGGTAATTTCAATAACCATATCGGCGTTCCTCTCAGTATCCTGAGTTTTACAGGAAAAGAATGGCTGGGCGTTATCGAAATGGGCGCCAATCATGTCCGGGAGATTCATACCCTTTCGATGATTGTCAAACCGGATATCGCACTTATTACCAATATCGGTTATGCCCATGTCGGTTTGTTCAAGAGCCTTGAAAATACAACCACCGCCAAGTTTGAAATTGTGGACGGCCTGAATAAAAGGAACGGTTTTTTGATGATTAACGGTGATGATCACCGGCTTTTCAAACGGGCCCAGGAGCTGGGTATCCAAACGACCTCCTACGGATTTTCATCCCGCTGCACGGTCCGGGCAACGTCATATGAACTGCTTTCGGCAAACCGGGCCCGCTTTGAGGTGGAAGGACACCGTTTTACCCTCCCCATGCCGGGCCGTCATTTTGTCTACAGTGCGTTGCCGGCGATCATTTTAGCCAGGCGGCTGGGTATCGACCGTACGGATGTTGTGGATGCACTGCAGGAGATTAGTCCGGTTTCTTTGCGGGGGGTAATCAGAAAGAAAAAAAACGCCACCTTTGTGCTCGATTGCTATAACGCAAATCCGTCATCAATGAAAGCCGGATTGCAGCTTCTCGACGATATTGCTGCAAAGAGCGAGAAAGTCGCAATCGTCGGCGATATGCTCGAGCTGGGAAGTGCATCGAACCGATTGCATAAACAATTGGGAAAGCTGGTGTACGACAGTGGGGTCAAACGGGCGCTCGCCGTTGGAGAGTATGCCGATTCTATTGCCGAAGGCGCTGTAAAGGCGGGCATGAAAGCGAAAAATATTGCGACCGCCCGGTCGGCGGAAGAGGCCCTTGATCGGGCCCGGAAAATTATCAAACCGGGAAACGCGGTTTTAGTTAAAGGAAGCCGGAGAGTCCATCTGGAAACAGTATTTGAAAACTTGTAAGTAATTACTAATGAACAGGCAAAACAAAACAAATCAACTTCCCCAAAGCGTCGCGGTTATCGGAGCCGGGAAGAGCGGTATGGCCGCGGCCAGGTATCTGGTGGAGCATGGCGTGAAAGTGTTTATCAGTGATTCCTGTTCTCAGGACCGGCTCGATTTCAAACTTGCGGTCAATGAGCTGGCGACCGTCCCTCATGAGGCTGAGGGCCACAGTGAGAAAGTGCTGGAATACGATACGATTGTTATTTCGCCGGGAGTTCCCACCGACATGCCGATTATCGATCAGGCTAAAAGCAAAGGTATACCGGTATGGGCCGAGATCGAACTTGCCTGGCGCATTTGCCGCGCGCCGGTGCTTGCCGTAACCGGGGCCACCGGAAAGAGCACCACCGTGAGTCTGATGGGAAAGATTTTCGAATGCGCAGGTGTTACAGCGCCGGTGATCGGCAACATAGGACTTCCGGCAACAAACGCCGTACCCCCTCTGGGCCCTGCTGATTTTGCCATTATCGAGGTAAGCAGCTTTCAACTCGAAAATATCGATCAATTCAGGCCCCGTGGAGCATGCGTGCTCAATATCCTGGCAAATCATCTGGACCGGTATGCCGATATTGATGAATATTTTGCTGCAAAAAAGGAGATCGCGAAAAATTGTACTCACGATGATTTTGTCGTGCTCAATGAGAATGATCCGGCACTCAAAGCGTGGGGTGAAGAGTTGTCGAAACAGACCCGGTGCCTGTTTTTCAGTGACCGGGATGGAGCCGGGGAGCGGATCTGGTTTCATGAAAACACGATTCATTACCGGCTGAAAGAGGCGGGAGAAGGAACTCTCGATCTGAGCAGGATGAAATTGACCGGTGCACACAATAAACTGAATGCATGTGCCGCAGCAGTAATGGCATTCTGTGCAGGAATCGGTCCGGGTGCGATAGAAGAAGGGATTACGGGTTTCACCGGACTTCCCCACAGGTTGGAATTTGTCGCCGAATTTAAAGGGGTTAAATACTACAATGATTCCAAAGCAACAACCGCCGAATCGGTGCAGAGTGCTGTGTCGTCGTTTGATGTCCCGGTGCATCTGATCGTGGGCGGAAAAGATAAGGGATGTGATTTCGATTCGATAAAAGAGACCATTAACAATAAGGTAAAAAATGTCCTTTGTATCGGTGAAGCTGCTGGGCGGATTAAACAGGCATGGCGCAAGGCCGCCGATATTCGCAAATGCGACACGTTACAGGATGCAGTATGTGTCGCCCAGAGGACTGCCCGGGAAGGAGACGTCGTTGTCCTTTCACCCGGATGTTCGAGTTTCGATATGTTCAAAAATTACGAACATCGAGGCAATGTCTTCAAAGAAATCGTTTTTGCCATTGAAGAGAAAGAGCGTGACGCCTGATGAATGAGCGGATAACAAAAATGGATCTGGGAATTTTTATCGCTTCCCTTTTAATGCTGGCCTGCGGGATCGTTCTGGTCTACAGTTCTTCGTTCGCCCTTGCAGCGGCAAAGTATGGTGACGGCTATTTTTTCCTGGCCCGTCAGGCGGTACGTGCACTGGTGGCGATTGCAGGGTTCATGATCTTTATCAACATCGATTATCATTTCTGGACAAAAAACAGTAATATCGCATTCATTATTGCCGTGGCACTGTTGATTATGGTGCTTGTGCTGCCGCAGGGACAGGCTATCAAAGGCGCCCGGCGGTGGATTTCAATCGGTTTTATCCGGTTCCAGGTCTCCGAATTCGCCCGGACAGTGCTTATCCTCATGCTCGCACATCAGATCGGAAAGATGGGTGATGCACTGAAGGAATGGAAAAATGTGGTTGTTCTACTTGTCAAGATTGGCATTATCTGTGGGCTAATCGTTATCGAACCGGATTTCAGTACCGGACTGGCGGTTGCGGTTGTGGCACTGGCAATCCTCTTTATCGCCGGGGCACGGTTTTCCCATCTTTTTGCGATCAGTGCCCTCTCGATCCCCTGCATTGCGGTGCTTTCGATCAGCAGTCCTTATCGTTTGAAACGATGGCTCGGTTTCATAAACATGACCGATCATTCAAAGGATATCGGCTACCAGGCATTTCAATCGCTGGTCGGGCTGGGAAACGGTGGTCTTTTCGGACGGGGACTGGGACAGGGCAACCAAAAATATTTCTACCTTCCCGAACCACATACCGATTTCGCCTTTGCAATTCTCGGCGAAGAGATCGGGTTTATCGGACTGGTTATTGTCCTTGCGTTGTTTCTGTTCATGATTTTTCGGGGATTCAGAATTGCGTTTCGGGCCCCGGACCTTACGGGCCAGCTGATCGCATTTGGTTTTACGCTGACCCTGGCGGTCTATGTGGTTCTGCATGTCAGTGTCAATACGGGACTGGTTCCCACCACCGGAGTGCCGCTTCCATTCCTCAGTTATGGAGGGGTGAACCTGATATTCATGATGTGCTGTATGGGGATTCTTCTTAACATATCGAGCCAATGCATTGCCCGGGAAGCAAGGAAAGATCGCACGAACGAGAAATTCGCTCTCCGGACCAGTGAATCACGAAAGGCGAACGGCCGGTGGAAATCACGACGAGTTAACCAACGACGAAGGGGGAATCGATGAAAATCGCGATTGCCGCAGGAGGTACCGGAGGACATATCTTTCCCGCACTCTCCATAGCCCTGGCCCTGAGAAAACAGTCCCCCTCGGTTTCGCTGGTATGGTTCGGTACAAAACGGAACAGGGAAAAAGAGCTTTGTGATGCCAATGACATTCCTGTCGAGTTTTTGTCGGTGTCAAGTTCGCATCGACGGATAAGTTTCAGGATTGTCGGTGCTTTGATACAGTTTGGCCGTGAAGTTTTCAAGGCAAAACGGATACTGAGCACGCATGAACCCGACGCCGTTATCGCTTTTGGCGGGTATGTGTCCGCACCGGTGCTTGGCGCCGCCATCCTGAAAAGGATTCCCTTTTTTCTTCACGAGCAGAATACAATTCCTGGCTTTGTCAATCGGATTTTTGCACGATTTGCCAAGGTTACCTTTCTCGGCTTTCCTCTGGTCGGTAACTGGAAACTTGCCGGAGAACTACGGGTTGTTGGAACCCCGGTCCGGGATATTGAGGGTGATTACTTTGATTATCCCTATCCCGAAGGTCTCGACAGAATAAAAAAAGGCGTTCTCATTTGCGGTGGAAGTCAGGGGGCTCGGTCAATGAATCTCACTCTTATTGATGCGGTCAGGCACTGGCTCGAAAACGATATCCAGGTGGTGTGGCAGACCGGAACCGCAGGATACAAAGAGATCTGTGAGGCCCTTGGAAATCATAAAAAGGCCTTTCTATTTGAAAGTATCGAAGATCTTTATCCCTATTATGCGATGTCAAAAGTTGTGGTCGGACGATCCGGAGCATCGACACTTGCCGAGGTGGCCTTTTTCGGGCTTCCCTGCGTAATGATCCCTCTGCCGTGGTCGGCCGAGAACCATCAGTGGATGAATGCCGGACTGGTGGAAGCCCAGGGATGGGGAATCAGAGTTGCGCAGGATGACGATACCGGCGTAAAGGTGGATGAAGCCGTGATGCAAATTCTTACCAATCAATCGGTTTTTGAGACGATGAGCAGGGCTGCATTGGATAATGGTTTGACAAATGCATCGAAGGTAATCGCAAAGGAAGTACTTTCACAGATGGGGAATGAGCGTGCTGAGGTATAAACGAAGAATTCACTTTTCCGGTATCGGCGGCGTCGGTATGAGTGCGCTCGCCGAGATACTTCACGCCCATGGCTTTGATGTCACCGGCAGCGATCACCTGAAATCATCGGTGACCCGCCGGCTCGAATCATTGGGTATCCGGGTCCAGTATGATCATACTCCTTCGTTAATGAAAGACGCCGATATGCTGGTCTATTCGAGTGCGGTAAAAGAACATAACCCCGAACGTGAATACGCTTTAAAGACGGGGATACCGGCGCATAAACGCTCGCGTATCGCAGGAGAACTGATGCAGTGCCGTTTCAGTATCTGTGTTGCAGGCACTCATGGGAAAACAACGACATCATCGATGATAGGAAAAATATTGGTGGATGTACAGCGTGATCCAACGCTGATTATCGGTGGATTTCCTCTTCAGGGAGATTCCAATGCCCGTACCGGTGCAGGACCTCTGCTGGTTGCAGAGGCGGATGAATACGACTGTTCGTTTCTTGACATGATACCCGCTATGGCGGTAATTACCAATATCGAAGCCGAGCATCTTGAGTGTTATGCCGGCCTCGAGGAAATTAAAGATGCTTTTACTCTGTTTGCCGGAAAAGTTCCTTTTTATGGCGCGGTAATCGCTTGTGTCGATGATCCCAATGTAAAAGACATTCTTTCCCGTCTCGACCGGACGGTCATTACCTATGGGTTCGAGGAGGGTGCCGATTATCGGGCAATAAAGAAGACTGAAGGGCACGAAAAAATCCATGCAATCGAATGTCGTGGGGAACATTTAGGCACTCTGCAGCTCAGTGTTCCCGGCGAACACAATGTATACAATGCTCTGGCTGCCCTCGCCGTGGCAATGGAAATGGATATCTCTTTTTCCGATGCCCAAAAGAGTCTGGGTGATTTTACCGGTGTCAAACGTCGGTTTGAGACGGTCGGCAAAGAGCGGGGCGTAACGGTTATTGACGACTACGCTCATCATCCCCGAGAAGTGAGGGCCACTATCGAGGCGGCAAAAGAAAAGGGGTTCAACAACATTATTGCCGTTTTTCAACCTCATCTCTATACCAGAACACGGGATTTCATGGGTGAATTTGCCGATGCATTGCTGGAATGCTCTGTTGTTATCGTGACCGAAATTTACAAGGCCCGTGAAGAGCCGATTGCCGGCGTGAGTGCTGAAAAGATCGTCGAAACGTTGTGCTCCCGTGGTCATTCCGATGTCGTCTTTGTTCCGGTAAAGGAAGCTGCTGTGCAGGAGGTTATAAAAAAAGCCCGGGATGGCGATGTTGTCATTCTCATGGGCGCAGGGAATATCAATGCCCTTGCTCCGGATATAATCAAGGAGTTGAGCCATGCCTAAGAAGAAGAGAGTCGGTGCAAATCAGAAAAAAAAGATGAGCGAAAATCGTCGTGGCCCGCGGAAGGGACGCAAACTGTCGATACCCTCATGGATCTGGTTTGTCTTTGCCGGCATAGGCGTTGCAGGGGCCCTTGGCTTCGGTTGGATTCGGTATGGTTCCGGAATCGCCGAGCGGGTAAGAAAAATCGAAGCATTTACTTTGCGTGAAATTGAGGTTGGTGAAACCAGAATCGTCGATAAAGAAATGGTCGTTGCGCTTTCGGGACTCGGGGAAGGTATGCATATGCTTGATGTCAAACCGAAGAAAATCCGCAAAAAGCTGGAAGAGCTTGAATGGATTAAAAAAGCGCATGTATACCGGCGATTGCCCTGCAAAGTGAAAATCGCAATTGTCGAGCGAAAACCTGTTGCTCTTGTCGGGCTTGGAAAAGTCTACTATATGGACAGAGACGGTAATTTGTTGTCGCTTTTGCCGGGAACATTTTCCGAAGTGCCGCTGATTACCGGGCTCAGAGATACGATCGCCGATTCGACAAAAGGAAAGCGCCTGAGCAAACAATCGGTTGAGGCAATTACAGGCTTTTTCAAAAAGGTAGAACGGCGGGACCCGGCATTACTCGGCAGAGTAAGTCAGGTTGATTTTTCCGGCCCCTCGGAGATCCTATTTACTCTGGCGCCCGATAATACTGTGATTACAATAGAGAGAAAAGGAGTGACAAAGAAGATAGAGCAATTATGCAGGCTTCTGAATGTTCTCAAGAATGAGTCGACAGGCATGCCGAAACACATCAATCTTTGTCGCAATAATTTTGCGTATGTGAATTGACGTTAATCCTATGGGAGGCTGGTTATGGATGAAAATTTGTATGTTGGATTAGATATCGGAACAACAAAAATTGCCTGTATAATAGCGGAGCTTGACAGTGCCGATATGCTGAAGATCGTAGGCGTAGGAGTGTCGCCTTCCGATGGATTGCGCAAGGGCGTTGTTGTCAACATTGATAAAACGGTCCGTTCGATACAAAAGGCTGTTGAAGAGGCCGAATTAATGGCCGGGGTGGATGTCGACTCAGTGTGGGTCGGTATTGCCGGTGATCATATCAGATCGATCAACAGTAAGGGAGTGGTGGCAATCTCACGGGAAGATCATGAGATTACCGAACTCGATGTTGTGAGGGCAATCGAGGCGGCCCAGGCGGTTTCAATACCCATGGATCGGGAGATACTTCATGTCATTCCTCAGGAATTTATTGTTGACGATCAGAAGGGGATCAGAGAGCCGATCGGTATGTGTGGTGTACGGCTCGAAACGCAGGTTCATATCTGTACCGGTGCGGTTACCAGCGCACAGAATATCTACCGTAGTGTCGATAAAGCCGGGTTTAAAGTCGAAGATCTTGTCCTGCAACCTCTGGCATCGAGTTATGCTGTACTGGAGAAAGACGAAAAGGAGCTGGGAGTTGCCCTCCTGGATATGGGAGGTGGAACGACCGATGTCGCCATCTATTCGGATGAGAGCATTCGACATACCGCTGTCGTTGGGCTGGGTGGAAAGAATGTAACCAGCGATATCGCCATCGGGATACGAACACCTGTTGACAAGGCAGAAGAAATAAAAAAGAAATACGGCTGTTCCTATTCTCCTTTGATCAAAACCGATGAATTTGTCAGTGTTCCCGGGGTTGGGGGACGGGAGCAACGTGAAGTCTCCAAGGCGATCCTGACATCGATAATAGAACCTCGGTTGGAGGAGATCCTTTCACTCGCGCTTCGGGAAATCAAGCGTACCGAATATGCCGATATGCTCGGTGCGGGAGTTGTGCTTACCGGAGGCGGCGCGCAAATGGATGGTATTCAGGAACTCGCCGAAAAGGTATTTGAGATGCCGGTGAAAATCGGTATACCCTCCAATTTCGGCGGTTTGACAGAAGCGGCAAAATCACCGGTTCACGCTACCGGTGTCGGTCTCTGTATGTATGCCGTAGAACAGGGCAGAGCAAAGAAGAGGACCGGAAAGGGAGGGAAAGGAGATGATACCTTCAGAAAGATATTTGATAAGATGAAATCTTGGGTGAGCGAATTTTTTTGAACCGAAAACCTGAATAAAAACGCCAGATTTGTTTAGTAAAACTGGAATTGATAATGAAACGAAATATTAACAAACAAAAAAGGAGGCCCTATGGTATTTACCATGGATGATGAATTCAACGCCACCGCAAAGATGAAAGTTGTTGGCGTTGGCGGCGCGGGCGGAAACGCAGTCAACAGAATGATCAGCGACGGTTTGAGCGGGGTCGAGTTTATTGCAATCAATACCGATGCGATGGCCCTTGACAATAACCAGGCAACCCACCGGGTTCAGGTCGGTGAGCGCATTACCAAAGGTCTTGGCGCAGGAGCGAATCCCGAGATCGGCCGAATTGCCGTCGAAGAAGACCGGGAACGGATTGCCGGTATGCTTGAAGGCGCCGATATGGTTTTTATTACTGCAGGTATGGGCGGCGGTACCGGAACCGGCGGTTCACCGGTTATTGCTGAAGTGGCTGCAGAGATGGATATCCTCACAGTCGCCATCGTCACCCGTCCCTTTCTCTTCGAGGGAAAAATCCGGGATAGGAATGCTAAAGCGGGAATCGATAATCTCCGGAGAAGTGTCGATACCATTATCGTTATTCCCAACCAGAAACTGCTCTCAATCGTAGATCGGTCGACATCATTAATCGATGCTTTCAAGAGTGCTGATGATGTTCTGTATCAGGCTACAAAAGGAATTTCGGATCTCATATCCGTGCATGGCCTTGTTAATCTTGACTTTGCAGATGTCAAAACAGTCATGCGTGGAATGGGCGATGCTCTTATGGGTACCGGACACACCGATGAAGGTGAAAACCGGGCAGTCCTTGCTGCGGATAACGCAATTCACAGCCCATTGCTTGATGATATTTCGATTACCGGCGCGCGCGGTATTCTTATCAACATTACCGGTGGTGAAGACATGACCCTCTATGATGTCAGTGATGCTACACAGACGATCTATGATGCTGTTGGTGAGGATGCCGATGCCAATATTATCTTCGGCGCGGTTACCGATCCTGAAATGAACGGCAAGATCAGAGTGACGGTCATTGCAACCGGGTTTAATGATGATCAGGGTGTGGTAAGGAAAAAGACCGGTGCGGCGATTCCCAAAGGTTCGTCAAAGCCTGCCGCAAAAAAGGAAGAATCATCGGTAAAACAGATGGCTTTTGAATTCAAGAGCCCGGAAGCGAAGACGCCTGAGAGGAGCAAGGAAGAAGCTTTTCCGGCCGGGTCACTTCATGAAGAAAAAGACCCCGCTGTGATGAAAGCCGAAAACATCGAATCCAAACAGGAGCCCCGGAGTGAAAAACCTGAAGAGAAACAGAAAAATGTATCGTCATTGGACATTCCGGCGCCCTATCTTAACAAAGAGAATATTAAGAAAGAGGCCCAGGTATTCGTGCATAAAGGTGAAGTTATTACCCATTATCAGGATGATATCGACGTACCCACTTTCTTACGGAAACAGATGCAGTGAGATAATGTTCTGTACGGATATGCAATTTGTGATGATGTGATTCCGGTCGGGGCCTCTCTCACGGGGAGGGAGGCCTTACTTTCAGTACCTCCGTCAAAGGAACGCCAATGAGCAGATTACAGAAGAAATTGATTAAAATGGCGCTGAAACAACACAAAACAATTCTTCCCTGCGGAGATAAGAAAAGCCTTGAGGAATGCTTTACACAGCATGAGGATACCATGCTTTTCTGGTTTAACACTCATGACAAAACCACAAAAATAATAACTATTAACAAAAAGGACATTCAGAAAAAGGAAAAGATACCCGCCTGATAGTATAACAACGCAGCCTTCGTTCTTATCCCGTCTCTTGCTTCAAGTTACGATGCCGAGCATCGAATTTCGAATTTATTTCTATCCTGGGGGCCAGGTCAATTTCCGTCCGCTCAGAATGTGGACATGAATATGGGGCACCAGCTGTCCGGAATCCTTTCCCGAATTGATCACTAACCGGTAGCCGTTTTCGGTGAGATTTTCCTGTTTGACTACTTTCCCGATCGTTGCATACAATGTGCCCATGGTATCGATTTTGTCGGAAGGAATTTCATGAACTCCGGCATAATGCTCTTTGGGGATAGCCAGCAGATGGACCGGCGCTTTGGGATTGAGGTCCTTGAAAATCACCGAATGCTCGTCATCGTAAACCTTTTCGGAAGGTATCTCGCCTTTCGCTATTTTGCAGAAAATACAATCTTCCATGGTATGCTCCTTGTTTTATTTCCGGTTACCGCATATCCACTAATTAGAAACCATCTCATAAATGCGGACCGAGGATCTCGGAGCGCGACGAGGCCATATGTGAGGCGCGAGATCGGCGCATACCGGGCGTATGCAACGATTGAGCAACGAAGCAGATGGGCTCGTCCAACCCGATCAGTTGGCAGGAGCATTTGTGAGATGGTTTTGAGTATATATACAACCAAAATTAAATATAATTGATGTTACAAATCAAAAAATCCGGCAGCATCGCAACAGCATGCCGGTCCATTACAATACTATGCTGAGTACTGGTGAACAGTCGCGATGACAATCTTATTTCCTCGTCAAGATAGTAACGACCCATGGATTGGTGATATTTTTTCCGTTGTTCCTTCTCACATCGTTGTCTCAGATCTCCTTTTTCTTCCCCCTCCTTCATCCAAAGTATATTTTGAAAAGAGAGTGTCGATATCGGTCTGTGTCCTCACCATACCGGATTCGGATCGCTAACCCATCCTTAATTTCTGTAAACCGGAAGGAGGAAGTGAAATGATGAGAATCTTTTCTTCCCCAACAGGAATAGTTTTATTTGTTTTGCTCACAAGCTGTGCTTCCCGTCAGACATACAAGATTATTGAAGGCGATCAGCCCCGGAAGAAGGCCGAAATCGTGTATGGCGGAGGAAATGGGGAATCGTATGAAGAGGCGGTCATTATTGAGGGCGCCCGGAATCAGAAGGAAGGCGTGGCGGCGGAATACGATTTTATCGCAGAGATCTACGGGAAAAAGGGGAAGGACTGGAAGGTTACGGCCCAGAGCATGAGCAAGGAAGGGAATAAAATTTTTGATATTGTGGAAATCCGCATTCTCGATACTGAAGACAGGTATTTTTATTATTTTGATATAACCGATTGTACCTGGAAATCTGAAGATTGACGGCGCAACCACTATTTAATCTTCTCCTTATCAAAGCAAAAAAAGTATAGATTCACTGGTTAATGATTGCGACACTCTTTTTTATCAGCATCATTGGCGGATTTTTATCGGGATTGCTTGGCCTTGGTGGCGCGGTGGTGATGATTCCTCTGATGCTGACGGTTCCACCCTTAGTTGGTGCCGGGCAGTTGACCATGAAAACCATTGCCGGCCTCTCCATGGTACAGGTCCTTGCCGCATCATTGTCCGGAATCATGGTGCATGGAAAAAACCGGTTCATTCATACAAAAATACTGCTCTATATCGGCATTCCGATGGGAATATTTGCCCTGGGTGGATCTTATTTATCAAAATATATGACCAACAGACCGGTAATGATACTCTTTGGAATACTGGTTGTGGTCGCTTTTTTCCTTCTGCTATTTAAAAAAAACGATCAAGAGAACGGGGCATCCCTCGATCAGGTCGATTTCAATCCTTTTCTTTCATTTGGTGCGGGCGCTTTTGTCGGCACCTGTTCGGGTATTGTTGGTGCAGGTGGAGGATTTATTCTTGTTCCCATAATGATTACACTTCTGAAAGTCCCGGTAAAAATAACGGTGGGAACCAGTCTGGGAGTTGTCTTTATCGGCGCGCTCTTTGGCGCCCTGGGAAAGATAATAACATTTCAGGTTGATTTTATTCTTGTTCTGCCAGTCATTCTGGGATCGATTATGGCGGCACAAATAGGCGCCAGGATAAGCAAAATAGCCTCCCCGAAAACTATCAAATATCTTCTTCTCCTCGTAATCATCTTAAGCATTATTCAGGTGTGGCTGAAAATCTTCGGCATTCTATAAACATCATTCCTCAGTTTATGGGCATATTTTGTGCCCAGATTGCCCTTTAAAGGCTGTAAAAAGCAAATTTCCTTTTATATGTTGAATTAAAAAAAACTTTTATTCCGAATTTTGGTATATTATATGATGATAAATTCAAAAAAAGTAAATATCATTCAGCAAAATGTAATTTCTTTAGCAAGAGTGGCAGTTGTGGGAATTGCCATGGGGGAGAGGTTTGATGTTCAGCGAAATGAAAATTCTTGCCTGTATTATTGTTTATATAAATCTTTCACTTTTTGCAGAAAATATAATTTACCCTCCCAATTCCGGTGTTATCGATGTGACCAAGTCACCGTATGATGTCGATAAATTCGGCAATTACGACGTAACTCAGAAACTTCAGGAAATACTTGATACCTACGCAGACCGGAACAGGATTATCTATTTCCCCAATGGTACCTATCTTGTTTCAAAAACTCTTCAATATGGCGGAGCTCAGAAACGAACGGTTCTTCAGGGGCAGAGCACCGAGGGTACGATAATCAGGCTTGATGACAATTGCTCTGATTTTCAGGATATACGAAATCCTGCCGGGGTGATCTGGACCGGCGAAGCGCCTGCGCAACGATTCAGGAACTCTATTCGTAACCTTACTGTTAGTGTAGGAAAAGGAAATCCCGGGGCCAGCGGGATCCAGTATAACTCAAGTAACCAGGGGCACATCTTTAATGTGAAAATAGTTTCCGAGGGTAGTGATGCAACTGCCGGTCTCGATATGCGCTATACCAATGAGATTGGCCCCTGTCTAATCAGGAATCTGCACGTTGTCGGTTTCAATTACGGCATTTTGACCGAAAATCCCATGAATAGTATGACCCTGGAGAATATAACGCTCGAAAATCAAAAAAAACTGGGAATATATAATAAGCATCAGGTCATGAATATCCGGAATTTGAAAAGCACTAACCGGGTTACGGCGGTTTATAATGTCAGTCCTGCGGTTACAACCGTCATCAATGCCGAGTTGATCAACCCAGGTGGTGATACATCAGTTCCGGCAATGCGTAATACTTCAATGATGTTTGCCAGAAATATTAAAACAACAGGATACAATCAGGCCATCGAAAACTTTAATGATACAACCCGTTCTAAAAAGGGCTCAAACGTTACCGAGTTTGTTTCCCATGAGCCCTATTCGTTGTTTCCATCGTCGAGATACTCTCTTAATCTTCCGGTAGAAGAGTCGCCGGAAATGGTCTGGCCGCCGCTTTCTGAATGGGAGAGTCCGCTTGAACACGGCGCACAGGGAGACGGTACCACCGATGATACTCGAGCGGTTCAGGATGCGATCGATGCGGGGAAGAGTCTGGTTTATTTCAACGGTGGGAAAACATTTCGTATTGACGGGACTGTTTATCTTCGCGGCAATGTTAAGCGCCTGATCGGTCTGGAGGGGCGCTTGTCGGGAAGCGGGACCTTCGTTGTAGGAAACAGCGGACCCGATACGGTAATGGTCCAGGGTGTCGACTGCGGAGGCGCCGGGATTGAAATCAAACATTCGAGCAATAGAACTCTGATAATCCGCGGAGTCCTTGGAATGCAGTATGTGAGTGATGGTAATGTGGGAACGCTTTTCCTCGATGATTACTGTATCAATGAACTCACGTTCAAAAATCAAACAGTCTATGCGCGGCAGCTCAATTGTGAAAGTTCGAGCACCAAAATATTCAATAACGGGGGTACTCTCTGGATTTTAGGCTATAAAACTGAACGGCACGGGACCCTCTGCAACACTTTCAATGGCGGCAAAACCGAAATACTCGGCTCTTTTTCCTATGCAACCGGCGATCCGAAAACCATGTCGATGTTTATCGATAACGAATCGGATTTTTGTCTTGCCGGGCATGGTGCAAAGAGCACTATTCTTAACAACTGGGAAACATTGGTTGCCGAAAAACGGGACAATACCACAAAAACACTCGATAGGGGTGATGTTATTCCCCGTGAATATGACAGCGCTATTCCGCTCTTTATCGGCTTTGAAAGTGATGAAACCTCTCCTTTTTTCAGCGGCAAATTATCCGATACTACGGTCATGGCCGGCGACACACTCGAACTTCCTTTACTTGCCGAAGACCTCAATCCAGGGGATACCCTGACCTACAGCATTGTACAGGGCCCTCAGAATATGGAGATTATTGATCAGCAAACAATTCGATGGCCGATACCGCTTGAGGCGCAGGATGCAACAGTTATCATCCGGGTTGAAGATGTAACTGATCTGGCAGTTCAGGATACATTCACCCTTTCGATAAATCATCCTCCGACTATTACTTCGGATCCTCCGCCTGAAGATACCATAATTTATGTGGGCGATGCCTTTCGATGGAATGTCGATGCCGTCGACTTGGATAGCCATTCATTTACCTTTCATCTCGATTCGGGTATTGGATCAATGATCGTTCAGGATGTGTCGGGACTTATTGCCTACTCGGCATCCCTTGAGGATACCGGTATTCATCCGGTGACTATCCGGGTTACCGATTCTCAGCAGGGATCTTCTTATCAGACCTTTTCTCTTCGAGTTGCGGAAAACCGCTTGATTTCAACATTACGGAGAATCAGGAACGAACTACCCACCACGTTTGGATTAAATGTTTGTTCGGAAGGTTTCGCTTCAGGCAAAACGATGATACACTTTGCCGTGCCTCCAATAAGGGGAACTGAAAAAAACAGCACGGTTTCCGGACAGTCAATTCGTATCTGCCTGTTTGACATGAAGGGGAAGCTTGTCGCAAAGCTTTTCGACCGTTCTGTAGCGGCGGGATACTATTCTGTGCCTCTGAATGCCGGCTCATCTCCGGTTACAGCCGGAGGAAGCGGCCTGTATGTGGTTACCATGCATTCACATGAATTTACTACGCAGCAAAAAATTATTCTTTCACCTTAGAAGTATTCTCTCTGCTTTTCAGCAGGGGCTTTTTCCAGAGAATGAGAGACCCGATATCGGTGTTCAGGTCTCGGGCTACGCACTTGCATTTTATTCGCAAAATAAAAAATATCTTCTCATTGTCAACCTGCAGCAGGGTTTCAAGATTGCCCTGTCCTTTGGAGATAATAATATCTGCATTCCAGAATAATTTTTTGAATTCGCTGCTGGCTTCTTCCAGAACCGTTCCCGGATAAATACTGCCGCTCGATATGACACAGGCAATCGAATCGATTTTTGCCAGAAGAGCATCCTCCCGGGTCGCGTCGTTGATAACCGGTCTTTCACGCACCGCATAGGTAAGAGATACCGACGGATAGCTCTTTGCTATGTAGTCGAGGAGTACTTTGTCGAATACCGTTTCACCCGAATTGTCACCAATGTAAAGAATCTGTCGGGCATTGTTGAGTCTCGATAGGAATAACTCATAGTCGAAAATAGAAAACTCGAGATTCGGAATGTTTTCGATTTCACGGTCCACATCCACGGAACCATGATCTTTTGCGCCAAAATCGATAATATTTCCTGCAGCGGCAACCTTGATTGCCGCAGCCGGTTTATCCTGAGAGTTGTTTACAATATCAAAGAGTGCCTGCTCGTGGCTGAGTGCAATTGAATTGGTCGAAGCCTTTATTTTCCTGTAAGGGTCAAAACATTCGCTCCCCTCGTGAAGTTCTTCCTGAATAAAAGAATACATCTGCGCAACCAGATGGGGGGGAGTTGTGTGAGGTGCCCTATCAATCAGGAGTCGCATTACTTTATCGATTATTGCTTTTGATCCGATTGTCCCGAGTCCTGCAACCTGAGCGGTATTCAATGCCATACGGAGAAGGCAGGGATAGCAATCGAGGTAAAATTTCATATGGAGAGTCCTAGTAAAGGTGAATAATTCCGGGTAACAAAAAAAATACCTAATTCCCACGTTGTAGAGGGTTATTTGGGCCATCATGAGATAAGAAAATAGAAGATTGAACATGCGCAATGAGAGAAAAGATATATTTTTGAACAGTAATCTGGATTTTTTAGTAAAGGAATGGTTATGACATTGATTGAAGAGTTGAGATGGCGGGGGATGATTCAGGATATTACTCCCGGAGCGGAAGAACAACTGGAGCAGGGGGCGAAAACTGTGTACGGAGGTTTTGATCCTACTGCATCTTCGCTCCAGCTGGGTAATCTGGTTCCTATTATGCTGCTGCTTCATTTCCAGCGCGCCGGACATAAGCCACTGGCGCTCGTGGGCGGGGCAACCGGTATGATCGGCGATCCTTCCGGAAAATCTGCTGAGCGTAACCTGCTTTCGCCCGACACGGTGAAAAACAATCTCGAAAGATTTAAAAAGCAACTTGAAAAATTTCTCGATTTTGATTGTGGTGATACAAGTGCCGAAGTGGTCAATAATTATGACTGGTTCAAAGATTTCAGGTTTCTGGATTTTCTCAGAGATGTAGGAAAGCATCTGACCATCAATTACATGATCGCAAAAGAATCGGTGAAACAACGGATGGAGACAGGGCTTTCCTATACCGAATTTTCCTACCAGCTTCTTCAAGCCTACGATTTTGTCTGGCTGTATAAGAATAAGCACTGCACATTTCAGGTTGGCGGTTCCGACCAGTGGGGAAACATGACCTCAGGGACTGAACTGGTCAGACGAATTCTTGGAAAAGAAGCCCATGTCGCAACGTGTCCGTTGCTGACCAAAGCCGATGGAACCAAATTTGGGAAAACCGAAGGGGGAGAAAGAATCTGGCTGGATCCCTCGATGACATCACCCTACAAATTTTACCAGTTCTGGCTTAATGCTGCTGATGAAGATGCGAAGAGATTTATTCGCATATTCACGCTTAAGTCCAAAGAGGAAATCGAGAGTCTCGAAAGTGAACACGCCCGAGCTCCACACCTTCGGACTTTACAGAAAGCCCTGGCAAAGGATATTACCATCAGGGTCCATTCCGAGGAAGATTATCGGGCTTCAGTGGAAGCATCGGAAATTCTTTTCGGCAAAGGAACAACCGAGGCATTGAGAAAACTTTCCGAAGAAGATCTTCTCAGTGTATTTGAAGGTGTCCCTCAGAATGTGATATCCAGAACAGAACTTGAACAGGGAATTCCCCTGATCGAACTTCTGGCAACAAAAGCATCGGTTTTTTCTTCAAAGGGTGAAGCTCGTCGCATGCTCACCGGTGGAGGAGTAAGTGTGAATAAAGAAAAAATTACCGATATTGATACCGTTATCTCAACAGATGTCTTACTGAATAACCGCTATATACTTGTTCAGAAGGGCAAGAAAAACTATTATTTGATTATTGCTTCTTAGAAAAAGCCTTTTTTCTTTTGAGATTTCCGGCTTTCGTAGTGAAGGATCGGGTCGCATTTCCCCGGGAATTTTTCGGTAACTTTGTCCTCGCATCCCGCAGGACCGAGTTTGTCGCATTGGAGACAGACATTTTTATACCATTCATCGGTGATGCCGGCCGGCTTATTACCTTTTTTGCCGCTGCCTGCATTAAGGTTATCCAGTTTTCCTACGATAGTTTGAGCAACTTTGGCAACTTGTTGTACCTGATTACCGGGCATCCGGGTGGCAAGAATCTGAACATATACCTGCAAAGCTTCGGATATAAGTGATTTTTCTTCGGTAGTAAGTGACATACATTCCCCCTGTTCAGAATAATTATTAACGAAATATTAGTATTCGGCTTTTTTCAATCACTGCTAAAATAATATATTTTTAAATTCACTTTTTTATTATCTCTTGAATATTTAGAAAACAACAGGGGTCTATTGCTTGAATCGAATTGTTTTTATTTGTACGGGAAATATGTGTAGAAGCCCAATGGCGGAAGCGATTTTACGGGAACGATGGAATCAACTGGGGCGCAATGATCTCTATGTTTCTTCAACAGGAACCTATGCTCGCGACAATCAGCCGGCTGCCAAACTCGCTGTGGAGGTCTGTGGTGAAAAGGGCATTGATTTATCCAATCACCGTTCCCATTCCGTAGACCCCAAAGAGCTTACCGCATCTGATCTCATTTTCACCATGGAAAAAATTCAAAAAGAGTACTTTAACCTCTTTTTTCCTTCAATTTCGGATAAAGTTTTTATGCTGAGCGCTGCATGGGACGGTCCCGAAAATAAAAAGAAGGACATTCCGGATCCCATGGGAGGCTCGATTAAAAAGTTCCGTAAAACATTCGACATAATCGACCAACACATCGACCGTATCGTTCCCTACCTCAAAGAACGGTTTTCGGAAAACCGGTAAGAAGCACGGCATTTCCTGAAATTCTTTATCCATTATTTCCCCCGGCGTTTTTACCCAATATGCCGTCCGCCATCAACATACATGATCTGACCCGTTATATAGGTATTTTTGATAAGGTATTCGTAGGCCGACTGGAGCGATTCCATGGAGCCGGTCTTTCTAAGGGGTATGGTTTGTTTAAGCTTTAGAAATTCTTCCCGGCTTTGTCCCGGAGCAGGGAGCATGGCGCCGGGAGCAATCGCATTGACCCGGATTCGGGGGGCAAAGGCAAGAGCAAGTTGCCGGGTGGCATCCTCAAGAAGTCTTTTTGACATACGATAGTTCTGATACGGAAGGTTACTGCGGTATATATTGGCATCGGTAATATTGATAATCCAGCCCTCTTTCACTGAGCGGGAGAATGCCGCCGCAAGTTCCATTGGAATAAGTGCATTGATAAGAAGCGTTTCTTTGAGATGGGAGAAATTTGCGAGATCGCCTTTGTTGAAAACAGAAGCATTGTTAACAAGACCTTCAATGTAGGGAAATCGTGCACACCATTCTTCGATCAGCTGTGATGGACTGTTACGGAGATCTGCATCGACAAAATGAACCTTGGGTGAGAGGTGCGGATTTTGCTCTATCCATTCCTGCGCTTCCTGATTGCTGCTTCGGTAGTGAAGAACTACTTCGTAGCCCAGGGCCAGGCTTTTTTTTGCCATGGCAAGGCCCAGACGTCGTGTCCCTGCGGTAATGAGAATAGCTGGTGCGGTATGAGGCATAATCGATTCCTTGAGGGGAAAAGTGACGGCATACTTCAAAACAGAACGATTTTTCCTGTTTGAGGTAACATAAAAATATAATTCGTCAAATAAAATGAAAGTATGGCGCTTATTTTCTTGGCATTTATTATTCGCTTAAACCATATTTTAATAAGACAATTATCTCTAACGGTGATATTTCATACCGGTGTTATGGAAATAAAATCCTGCCTTCTTCAAAAATACAACGACTATCCCCTGGGGGAAAGCACTATTGGTGAGTTAATCGGAAGAAACGGCAAAGATCACTTATGGGAAGATCGGACCGATGGAAATGTGGATACGATTGTAATCCATTATATTAGTGCTAATAAGGTAGTGCCCGGGGAGCCTTTTAATCGTGATCTGATTCTGGGTATTTTCTGTGAATATGATGTCAGCAGTCATTATTTGATCGAAAGAACCGGGAATATTTTACGGCTTGTGCCCGAAGAGTACAAGGCATGGCATTGCGGTGGAAGTATCATGCCGGAGCCGGATAACCGTCAAAAGGTTAACGATTTTTCGGTGGGAATAGAACTGGCCGGTACCGAAAGTGATAAATTCACCGATGAACAGTATCATTCATTGCAGGAGCTTCTCGACCACATCGAAGCTCGGTATGGGGGAGCGCTCAAAATTCTGGGGCATTCTGATGTTGCAGGAGAGCGCGCAGTAAAAATGGGGATCCGGAGTATGGCAAAACCCGATCCCGGCCCCTTTTTTGATTGGAAAAGGCTTCACCAGTCGCATTTTGAAGGCCATAATGGTAAAATATGGATCAGTGGAAAATAAGACCTTGAATTTAAACGTCTTGAAATTGCATTACACAAATAAACATATTATAATTTCCTATTACATTCTTTGAACAAAATTACTCAAATAATTTGTGATTATTAACCGCATAAATTATTCTAACCAGGCAAACATACCATTTAATTGAAGGAGGCCGGGCAATGCGCAAGTTCCATGTTATAACAATTCTCTGGTGCATCATTGCATATAGTATGAATTCATGGAGCGATGAAACCCTTGATAAGCTTATCAAAGGAAAAAAGTACAAGGAAGCAATTGAGCATGCAGATCAGAACATTGCTCCGCCGAACCGTTCTGCGGATGAGTGGGTCCAGATCGCCAGGGCAAATGAACAGCTGGGACTCACCGAAAAGGCACTGGCCTGTTATCTGGTTTCATCGCGGGTAAATCCCAAACATTACGAATCATTCCTGGGCGCAGCGAGGATCTACAATAAGCTGGGCCAGCACGAGAATGCTTTAACCAATGCCAAAAAAGCACTGGAATTGAATTTTACCGGTGATGCAAGCTGGCAGTATGCCAATGCGTGCATTAAACTCGACCGTTCTGCTGAAGCAAAGAAAGCGTTGGAAAAGGTTATTGAGACCGATCCTGATAATATCGTTGCAAATCGGGAGCTTGGGAACATTTATTTCAATGATAAGGAATACAGCAAAGCAATTCCGCTGCTTCAGAAGGCATACGAGAAGAAGGCTAATGCTGATGTGGCGTATAAAATCGGAAAATCCTATCTTGAAACCGGCAACACACAATCTGCTATCGATTACCTTAATAAGACGCTTAAAGAGAAGCCCGGGTTACATCAGGCCCGTCTCGACCTGGCCCGGACGTATTATCAAATGGGTAACTATAAGGATGCAATTGATGAATATGAAAAATCAATTGACAAGGCAAAGAGTGAGCCGAAAGATAAGTATCATCTGGCCATTTCCAAAGAAAAAACCGGCGATTCGGCGGGTGCCTATAAAGCGTATAATGATGCGATCAAGGCGTTTGGTGCCGATCGTTCGAAAGAAGCTCTGCTCAGCCGCTTGACAGTAGCTAAGGCGCAGTTGAATAAAAAACAGTATCAGGAGGCGCTCGGACATTTGAAGTTTATCAATATGGCCGATAAGGAAGGAAAAATTGCGCCCGATATCTATTTCCTTCTTGCCGATGCCTATGAAGGATTGAAAAAAATATCCGATGCGATTACGAGTCTCAAAAAAGCGATCGAAAAGGATGAGAAAAATATCGAAGCTTACGCACGCCTGGCGGATCTTTACAAGAGAGCCGGTAATGATGCGAAGGCTAAAGAAACATACGAAAAAATGATCAGTTTGAGTCCTAATGATCCCAATGTCTATCTCATTTTGGGTAACTATAATCTCAAAGCCGATAATTATACCAAAGCCATGGAGCTTTTCCAGAAAAGTAATACGCTGCAAAAGAGCGGCGCGGCTCTGGAGGGAATTGCTATTTCATCGGCAAAAACTGATCGATGGGATCGTGCACTCGATGCCGCCGAATCGGCAATCCGCATGGATCCGAATCTTCAGGAAGCAAGGAAAGTTCTGGCAAAGGCCCTGATGAAAGAAAGTAATTATGCCGCCGCAATCCAGCATTACGAAAAGCTGGCAAATAAAAATCCCAAAGAAATCGAGTACTGGAGAGCGCTGGCAATCTGCTATGAAAAAACACAGAACCGGGAAAAACTCGCCAACGCTGATAAGCAGATCATCAAGCTTGATTCAAAGGATGTTCCTTCACGTTTGCGTTACGGGAAATATCTTCTGTCTAAAAAAGAAGATAAAAAAGCATTGAAAATTTACCAGGAACTCGCTACACTGGCTCCCAAAAATGCCGCGGTTTTCAAGAACCTGTATCTTATTACCAAACGTCTGGGCGATAAAAACAAGTCTCTCACCTATGTAAACAAGTATCTCGAACTTAATCCGAAAGATGCCGAGGCATACAGAGACAAAGGAAATTTTCTGTATGAAAAGAAAGATCTCGACGGCGCCCTGGCCGCCTATCGTACAGCCTTGAAACTCGATCCCACGATCAGTGGATTCTACGATCGTTACGCCGAAATTGTTATTGCCAAAGGACAGCATGATGAGGCTATCCGGGCGATTAAAGGAAAAATCAAATCGGGAAATGCAACGGTTGAAGACTATACTACCCTGGGTATGATTTATCAGAAAAAGAAATCGTACAAAAATGCTGTGGAAAATTACCAGAAAGCTCTTCAGATGAATCCACAGAAACTTGATGTTCTCACTGCGCTTGGAGAATGCCAGGCCGCAATGGGACAAATCAAGGAAGCGATTATTACCTACGAACAGGTTATCATGATGAATCCCAAGGCCTCGAAAGAGTATAAGGCCCTCGGTGATTTATATGCAAAGCAGAATCAGGATGAACAGGCGCTTAAGGCCTATAAGAAATATCTTGATAGCGGAGCAAAGGACAATGCTGTTGCCCGAAAAATCGCCATGATCGAATTCAACAAGAAAAACTATAAAGACGCGGTAAAATATT
Organism: Chitinivibrionales bacterium; assembly: GCA_014728215.1. NCBI lineage: Bacteria > Pseudomonadati > Fibrobacterota > Chitinivibrionia > Chitinivibrionales > Chitinivibrionales bacterium. The sequence goes on along the minus strand of WJLZ01000200.1, from coordinate 35,845 downwards.
TTGGAATGGTAAGCGGGAAAGAGGCTGATGAATTTGGTCTTAAACTGGCCTATGGTGAAGCCTGCTACCATGCAGGACAATATCAGAAGGCAATCGATATCCTGTCCTCACTCAAGCCAAGGAATCCCAGCCGTGATGCACTAAAAACAATTAATCTCTTGAGTGCAAAGTCGTACGAAAAACTGGGAGAAGATGCCAAGGCTGCTCAGGAATACCTGGCCTACACAAAAATATCTGGTGTTCGTGATGAAGATGCTGCGTATAAAGTAGCACTGCTTCAGGAAAAAACCAATCCGTCTGCGGCCATAAAACAATATGAAATAAATATTGCCAAATATCCCAAGGACTATCGAAATTACCTGCAGCTTGGTCTTTTGTACTCCGATAAAAAGGAGACGCTCAATAAATCGATAGCCATGTTTAAAAAGATTACCGCCATGGCCGATTCATTTCCGGTTATCTGGGAAAAACTTGGTGATGTTTATGGTAAACTGGGTAAAGAGGATGAAGAACTCAATGCCTATAAAAATTATGTGAAAAAGGAGCCTCAGGATACAAAGGCCAACAAGCGTATCGGAGTTCTTCTGGTTAAAAAAGGCAAGTACAAAGAAGGCTTGATCTATCTTGAAACTGCAAGCACGCTTGCTCCAAAAGATGTTGAAATCATGTATTCGCTTGCCCATAGTTATGCAAAAACCAACCGTCCTAATGAAGCGATCAGTGTTTTGACAAAAGCAAAGGAGCTCAAACCCAGAGATACCAAGATTCGCAATCGTTTATACAAGCTCTATATGAAAGTGGGTAAGGAAAAAGAGGCTCGTGAAGAGGTCGAACAGCTTCTTGCAATCGATCCGAATGATGTCGAATCCCGGATGGTTTATGCCGAGCTTTTATTTCAGGACAAGAAATACAAAGAGGCCGAAAACGAAGTTGAAAATATCATGGCAACTTCGCCGGGCAATGATGTCCTTATGCTGCTTGGAAAGATAAAGACCGCGCAGAAAAAATATAAGGACGCTCTTACTGCATACGATGAAATCATTGCGATGGAAAATTATGCCCCTGCACTGTACGAAAAAGCCGAATTATTCCGAAGTTATGGAAAGGAATTGGGAAAGAGTCCTAAATGGGCCGAAACGTTCTATAAAAGAGCTTTGCGTTCCGATTCGACCTATGCGCTGGCAGAGCTCGGACTGGCTCGTCTGCAGAAACTCTGGAAACGTGATGACCTTTACCGGAAGCATCTTCGGAGAGCCAAAGAGCTGGATCCAACGAACGATGAAATCCAGAAGGAACTCAAAAAAGCTCGATAACATACAGTGGTATTTCCTGCGTATTCATACGCATTTCCGACAAATCATCGTTTCTACGCGATACGCTTCACAAAGGCCCTTCAGAGAGGGGCCTTTTTTTCTGATTGAAGTAAAAAGCACGCATAAACATCGATTAAATAGGCAGTAAAATCATCTCATTAATGCGATTTATTATATTTTTGTCTTAAAACCGGGTTGAAAAATCTAAAAATTTCACAATAAAACTAACGGACCAGTCGTATTCACTATGAATAATTCAGACAACGACAAAGATTTGTTCGATCTTTGGCAAAAAGGTGATCCGAGAGGTTTTTCGGGTTTATATGAAAAATATAAGCACCGTGTTTTCGGATTTCTGATGAGAATGACCGGAGATCGTAACAAAGCGGAAGACTTGATGCAGGATACATTTATTGCTGCATTGAGGAATATCAATCAGTTTGATAAGAACAGAAATTTTTTAAGTTGGATTTTCGGTATAGCGCATAAACGGACAATCGATTATTTCCGTCATGCAAAAGTCGAAAGCGACCATGAAGAAGATGCGGTTTCATCGATCGGGAGCAAATTCGAGACTCCCGAAGGGAGCATGTCCAACAGATCGTTGCGTGAAAAAATAAACGAAGCTGTTCAGTGCCTGGAGGCTTCACAACGAGAGGTCTTTCTTTTGCGTGAGCTTGGAGATGTACCTTTCAAGGATATTGCCGAAATCATGAATTGTCCAATAAACACAGCGCTGGGACGTATGCGCCTGGCATTAAAGAATATCCGTAAGGAACTACAGAAAAGGGGTATTCATGGAGTGCAATAAGTGGGAAGATGAAGGATTACTGTATACATCAAATGAACTTGATGGTACGCAACGATCCGAATTCGAAAAACACCTGAGCGAATGCAACTTCTGTTCACAAGAACTGAAATCCTATCAAAAGGAGAAACGCGAATTTTTCTCCGAATCTATTCTGGGTGAGTCACCTTCACCGGAAACCGACCGGGAGATTCTCCGGGTCTGTTCCAAGCCTCCGCGGCTCAAGACTTCATTTAACGTTTTCTCCACAGTCATGAGGAAAGCAGCAATTTCCACAAGTCTCCTGCTCATGGGATTTCTGGGGATGGGATATCTTGTATATGTTATGCAGGATACCAACCAGGACGTTCAATTTGCAAATGAAAAAACAGATGAGTCGTCGGTTCGTACCGCAGAATCGGTAACCACATCATCGGAAAAAGAGGTTCTTCTTGCCGATGGTCGTGATACTCTGCTCAACGATTCTATTAATTCCGATGATGATTCTATTCCCTTCTCCGACAGATTAGGTGATATGAAACGCGAAGGCGTTTCTACCGTTGATCTCAACGCTCAATAATCCTTCTACGGACAGTTTTGGCTGATTTTAAAAGCATTCTTCGGAATGCTTTTTTTTTGGTGCCTATTCAGGTTACGCTTTGTCGTCGCATTATTATATTTTATTGCCTTGCATTCTGATATCCACCATGAAAAATTTTAAAAAAATCAGCACACTATTAAAGGTTGCTCAATTTATTGCGGTAATTTTTCTGACTGCAATGATGATAAAGGCCATGAAACTGCTTTATTGTGCTATGAAAGGGGAAGGGCTCTTTTGATCACCTGCACGGTATTTAATCCCTGTCTTGATGTCACTTATTCACTGGATGAGTTCCATGTGGGAAATACCTATAACGATACAATATCAAAACGTGGGCCTGCAGGAAAAGGAATCAATGTCGCACGAGCGATAAAAGAACTGGGAGAAGATGTCGGGGTGGTGATATTTCAGCCCGAAGAAAATCATGGACGGTTTAAAAAATATTTTGAGGACTGCGATATCGATGCAAAATATTTTACCTTTCCCGGCAGTGTACGAATTAATACGACTATTTGTGAAAGGGCTGCGGGAAGGACAAGTCATATCAACAGCCTTGGAACGGCGGCACCGCCGGAGGTCCAGAACGCTTTTATTAAATTTATCGAGCAAAAAGTTCGGAAAGACAACCGCCTGGCACTCTGTGGAAGCCTTCCACCTGATCACGATATGGATGCTTATCGTAAAGTAATTACGGCGTTGAAAAAGAAGAGCGTTTTCTGCCTGCTTGACTCCAGGGGGGATGCCTTCCGCAGGGGGCTCCTGGCCAGACCCGATGCCGTAAAACCTAATCATGAAGAACTCGAAGAATATTTTGGAGAAGAAATCCGGGGAATTCATCATATCGCATTGAAAGGGAAACGATTCTGCGATATGGGAATCCGATATGCCTTTATTTCTCTGGGTTCCGACGGCATGATTGCGATTCATGACAACAATTGCCTGCTCTGCAGTGTTCCTCCCATAACACCGGTCGATACTATTGGCTGTGGCGATTCGGTCGTTGCAGGAATTCTGGTGGGAATGCAGCGAAAACTTTCATTCGTCGAGACATGCAGGCTTGCTGTTGCATGTGGTATCTCCAATGCATTGAATGAAGGAGCCGGAATAATTAATAAAGGGGATGTACAGCGGCTGATGAAAGACATCTGTATCGAGTCGGTTTGACCGTGGAGTGCAGAACCGGCATAGAGAAATATATTTTAACGATAACGACAAATGGAATATAAGGAGGCAGTTTGATTGAAGAATATGATCCGCATAGTATTGAACCTAAGTGGCAACAATACTGGGAAAAAAAGAAATGTTTCAATGTTGATGAAGATAAGTCAAAGAAGAAGTATTATGTTCTTATAGAATTTCCCTATCCATCGGGGGAAGGGCTTCATGTAGGCCATCCCCGCAGTTATACTGCCCTTGATGTTGTTTCGAGAAAACGGCGGATGCAGGGATATAATGTACTTTTCCCTATGGGGTGGGATGCATTCGGGCTTCCTGCCGAGAATTTTGCCATTAAAACCGGGCAGCATCCACGCGAAGTAACGCAAAAAAATATCCAGCGATTCCGTTCTCAATTAAAACGGCTCGGATTTTCTTTTGACTGGTCCCGCGAGATCGACACGACCGATCCTCATTATTACAAGTGGACTCAGTGGATATTTTTGAAACTGTGGGAAAAGGGGCTGGCCTACAAATCCGAAATGCCGATCAACTGGTGTACATCGTGTAATGTCGGGTTAGCCAACGAAGAGGTCGTTGGAGGAGTTTGTGAGCGATGTGGCGGTGAAGTGGTACGGAAAGTTAAAAGCCAATGGATGCTTAAAATTACCGAGTATGCGGAGAGGCTTCTTGCAGATCTGGAAATGGTAGACTTTTTGGAACAGATAAAAATGCAGCAGACAAACTGGATCGGCCGGTCTGTTGGTGCGGAAGTGGATTTTCCGGTGCACTCCAAAGATGAAAAAGAACGCACAATGCGCATATTCACGACCCGTCCCGATACACTTTTCGGGGTAACCTATATGGTTCTGGCGCCGGAGCATCCGCTGGTCAACGAATTGCTGCCGGTGTGCGAAAATGCAGAGGAAGTGCGCAAGTATGTGGAGGAAGCCGCAAACAAATCGGATTTTGAACGGACCGAGGTCGTTAAGGAAGTAAGCGGGGTGGAATTCAAAGGGATTACCGCACTCAATCCGGCTACTCATAACAAAGTTCCTGTATGGATTGCCGATTATGTGCTCATTTCTTATGGCACCGGTGCAATCATGGCTGTTCCGGGGCACGATGAACGGGACTGGAAATTCGCCGGAAAATACGGATTGCCTGTTGTCGAAGTCATCTCCGGTGGTGATGTATCGCAGGGAGCTTTTGTTGACATCGACAAAGGTACACTGGTCAATTCAGGTCCTCTTGACGGGATGCCGCCTCATGAAGCGATTGAAGAAATGATCCGTATTGTTGAATCTGAAGGGTATGGGAAAGCATCGGTCCAATATCGCTTACGAGATTGGGTGTTCAGCAGACAGCGGTATTGGGGGGAGCCTATTCCCATGGTGAAGTGTCCTCAATGTGGATGGGTGCCCTTACCGGAATCGGAGCTTCCGTTGCTTCTTCCCGAAGTCGAGCGTTACCGTACAACCGATACCGGTGAATCGCCGCTGGCGCTTATTAAAGACTGGGTTGAGGTATCCTGTCCTCGATGCAATGGGCCGGCCCGGCGTGAAACGGATACGATGCCCCAATGGGCGGGATCGAGCTGGTATTTCCTGCGCTTTACCGACGCCCATAACGATACCGCCCTTGCTTCACCGGAAAATCTCTCATACTGGATACCAATCGACTGGTACAATGGTGGTATGGAACATACGACGCTTCATCTGCTGTATTCCCGGTTCTGGCATAAATTTCTCTATGATATCGGTGTCGTGCCGTCTCCCGAACCCTACAAAAAACGAACTTCTCACGGCCTTATTCTGGGGCAAAACGGAGAGAAAATGTCCAAGTCCCGTGGAAATGTGGTCAATCCCGATGAAATGGTCGAAAAATACGGCGCAGATGCTTTTCGGCTTTATGAAATGTTCATGGGGGCTTTCGATCAGCCTATTCCGTGGAATACTCAGGGACTCACTGGTATGAACCGTTTCATAAACCGTGTATGGGAGCTTATTGGTAAAGTCAGTTCCGAAGCTCCGGAAAACAATGATGTCACCACTCTCTTGCATCAGACAATTAAGAAAGTTTCTGAAGATATCGAGGCGATGAAATTCAATACGGCGATTGCTCAGCTGATGACTCTTTCCCACACCCTCAACCGCCAGGATGCCGTCAGGAAAGAGGATATGGAACGTTTCGTATTGCTTCTTTCACCTTTTGTCCCTCATATTTCCGAAGAATTGTGGCAGAAGCTCGGGCATGATTCAACACTTGCCTATGAAGAATGGCCGTCGTGGGAAGAGGATAAGCTTAAAGTCGATACCGTGACTATTGTTATACAGGTTAACGGCAAACTGCGTTCGAAATTCAATGCACCGGCAGATGCATCAAAACAGGAACTCGAAAAGTCTGCTCTCAATGACTCTAAAATTAAGCAGCATATCGAAGGTAAAACCGTACGCAAGGTTATCGTGGTTCCCAATAAATTAGTAAATATCGTTGCAAAATAACTCATCGAATTGGTTTGATATCATTGACTAAGAAAGGCTAAGCCGTCGACCCATGAAAGAGATGGTTGATACCAGGAATTCAGTCTCAGATGAATTGCTCATTGCTACGGGTAACAGAGGCAAAGTTGAGGAGATACAAGAGATACTTGCCGGGTGTAACTTTACAATTACATCTCTTCGAGATCATTGGGACCCTAAACCTGAGATACCGGAGACAGGGGATACCTTTTTGGAGAATGCATTTTTGAAAGCCCAATGGGTATTTTCCCGAAAAGGGATAATGACGCTTGCTGACGATTCGGGGCTGGAAGTCGATTTTCTGGGAGGAGATCCTGGTGTTCGCAGCGCCCGGTATGCCGGTGAAAAGGCTGATGACCGGTTAAATAACGAAAAACTGCTTAAGAAAATGGAACTCTGTCCCGAAGACCGGCGTACAGCACGGTTTCGATGCGTTATTGTCTGTATCCTGTCCTGGGAAAAAAGCATCGCGGTTCAGGGTACCTGCGAGGGAAAAATCGGATATGAGCCACGGGGAAATGGAGGATTCGGTTACGACCCGCTTTTTATCCCCTTTGGATACGATCAAACATTTGCCGAATTGGATGCTGAAACCAAAAATACTATCAGTCATCGGGGAAAAGCACTGGCGAAACTTAAAGAAAAACTGATTAAATCTCTGAAAAAATAAATGAGAGATGTCTTTTCTCTTTTTATCTAACCTATATTGTATATTTAATTTAGGCAAATAATTTCTACTATTCATTTTTAATTCTTTGAAGGAGGGGATCCATGAAAGCGAATGCTGTTCATTCATGGTCTGTACGGTCGTTACAATGGTGCCTTATTGTACTGCTGGGATTATCCGTTATTGCCTACGGTGATAAAAAATTTGACGCTTTGGTTGATGAGGGCAAATTTGCTGAAGCACTTCAGTATTACATCGAGAATGGCAAATATAAGGATGCAATAAAATATGCGGAAGAACAGATTCCACCTCCTTCACGAACGGTTGAAATCTGGATAGCACTTGCCGATGCCTACAATGAACTGGGAGAAAAAGAGAAAGCACTGGCCGGCTATAAAGAAGCACAGAAAGCTAATCCTTCCCATCCCGCGGTCTATCTTGCTTATGGCCATATCAATTTCGATAAGAAAAAGTATGAAGAAGCAATGAAACAATATCAAAAGAGCTATCTCCTCGAGCGGAATGCCGAAGCTGCCGAGGGAATTGCTGTTTGTGCCGCTCAGCTCAAGCAATGGGACAAGGCTCAGGATGCTGCCGAATCGGCGGTTTCTCTGGATAAAAATCTCCTCAAGTCACGCTTGATACTCGCAGATATTTATCTGAAAAACAAGAACCACAAATCAGCTGCAGTGCAACTCGAATCAATTGTTAAGAAAAAACCCAAAGCAATTAAATATTGGAAGCAGTTGGCTCAATGTTATGTAGAACTGGACGAAAGAGAAAAACTCTCGAAAGTCGATCCCCAGATAATCAAGCTCGATAAAAAGGACGTAAAGTCCCGCCAGCGGATGTCGGAATATGCTCTGGCAAACAAGGATATCGAAACCGCCTATACACTTCTTAAAGAACTGGCGATTCTTACCCCCAAAGATCCGAAAGTTTTTAAACATCTCTATGAAATAACCCGCAAAAAGGGTAAACAAAAGGATGCCACACTCTATTTAAAAAACTATCTGGTGCTCGATTCCAGCCATGCCGAATCATACAAAGCATTGGGTAATTTGTTATACGAACAGAAAGAAATGGATGATGCGCTTGTTGCATATCGTAAGGCGGTGGAGCTGGACCCAAAGCTAAAGGGGTTCTATAAACGCTATGCAGACATTGTGCTTGATAAAAAATTGGAAAAGGAAGCGGTGAAGGTTATCACCAAAGCCATCGAAGTGGGTGAAGCCGATGCCGGGATGTACACGGCACTTGGTAATATATATAAGAAAAATAAAAAAGACGCCCAGGCAATCGAAATGTATCAGAATGCATTGAAAACCGATGGGAAAAACATCAAAGTACTCACTTCGCTTGCAGAATGTCAGGACCGGAGCGGCGATCTGAAAAATGCAGTGGTTACGTACGAACAGGTGGTCATGCTCAATACCAAGGCAGTATCGGAGTATAAAGCCCTCGGTCGGATAAATATGAAACTGAAAAAAGAGAAGGATGCTATTGATGCATTCAAAAAGTATATAGCGAAAAAATCCGATGATCAGAAAATTGCCCGGACAATCGGATTTTATGAGCATAAAAACAAAAACTACAAAAATGCCATATCCTTTTTCGAGATGGTCACGGATGTTAATTTAAAGACCAAGGACTATCTTATTGCTCTTGGTGAGTCGTATTACCAGACAAAGGATCATAAAAAGGCGGTCGATGTTTTTGTTCAGGCCTGGCAGGCCAAGCCAACCGCCGATGAATTAAAAAAGATACTCATGCCCCTTGGTGAGTGTTATGAAATATTGGATCAGGATGCCAAAGCGGCACGGGCCTATGAAGCTTATGCCAAAATTCCCGGGATAAGTAATGCTGATGTTTCATATAAAATGGCATCGCTAACAGAAAAATCGGATAAGGCCAAAGCGATTGAAGCTTATAAAGCTAATACGATGCAATTCCCAAAGGATTATCGAAATTTTCTCCAGCTGGGGCTGATATATTCTCAAGATAATGAGAAATTGCCCCAGGCGCAAACCGCGCTCAAGAAAGCCTCAGCACTTATCGATACCGCGATTGTGTGGGAAAAACTCGGCGAGGTGAGCGGTAAGCTGAAAATGACTGATACCGAGCTTTCAGCCTATTCCAAACTCCTGGAAAAAGAACCACAGCATCTCCGGGCAAATAAGCGTGTAGGAGCTATTCTGATTGAAAAAGGGCAGGTCAGCAAAGCGATTACCAACCTCGAGATGGTTTTGACCATGTCGCCAAAGGATTCCGAGACGATGCTGCTGCTTGCGGACGCTTACATGAAAACAAAACGTCCAAAAGAAGCTGCCAATGTTTTACAAAAAACTAAGAAGTTGCTGCCAAAGGATGTGGCGATCAGGTTATCGCTTATCGATGCCTTGAATAAGACGAATCAAACGCAGATGGTCGAAAAAGAACGGGCTGAATTGGCAAAATTGGATAAGGAAATCGTTTCCAAAGATAAAAAGAATATCGAATCCAGAGTCCGGCTTGCCGAGTACTCCATGGAGAAAAAGAATTTCAACACCGCATATCCGCTCTATGAAGATCTTGCGGTGTTAACGCCGAAGAGCAAAGAAGTCTTCAAAAAACTCTATGACATCTCTTCAAAACAAAACAAAAAGAAAGCTGCGGTAGGTCATCTTAAAAAGTATATCGAACTTGGTCCAAAGAATGCTCAGGCCCACAAAAGTCTTGGTAATCTGCTCTATGAGCTGAAAGAGTTCGACGAGGCTTTGTCTGCCTACCGTTCGGCACTTAAATACGATTCTTCAATAAAAGGCTTTTATAAAAAATATGCCGATATTGTTTTGAAAAAGAAACTGGATGACGAGGCAGTGACGGTTATCACCGGTGCTATCAAGGCTAAAGAGGCGGATGCGCCGATGTACATTGCACTGGGTGATATTTATAAGAAGCAGAAAAAGTACCAAAGCGCAATTGGAATGTATCAGGAAGCTCTGAAGACTGATACTAAAAACGTCAAAGTGCTTACATCTCTTGCCGAAAGTCAGGCAAAGATCGGCGACAATAGTAATGCAATTATCACCTATGAACAGGTGGTTATGCTTAATCCAAAGGCGGTTAATGAGTTCAAGGAGCTTGCCGAATTGCAGGAAAAAATCGGTAAGCAAGGGGCTGCTATTGAAACCTACAAGAAATACTTTGTAAAGGCCCCGAAAGATCAGAAGGCTGCCAAAAAGATCGGGCTGTACGAACACCAAAAGAAAGAGTTCAAAAGCGCTATCACCTATCTGGAGAAAGTTCAGGATGCAGCGTTACAGGACGCACGGTACCTCATAGTTCTGGGTGAATCGTATTATACTACCAAACAGTATAAGGAGGCTGCCGAAGCATTTGCCAAGGCAAGAGCAAAAAAGCCTTCGGCTTCCGAATTGAAGCGGATGCTCAAGCCGCTTGCCGTATGCTATGAGAAAATTAATAAACCTGTTGATGCCGCGAAAACCTATGAGGCGTATACGAAACTGCCTGGGGTGGTTGACAGTGATGCTGCTTATAAAATGGCTTATCTCAGGGAAGCATCCGATAAGGCGGGCGCAGTGAAACTGTATCAGGTCAATACGTCAAAATATCCGAAAGATCACAGGAACTTTTTGCGTCTCGGAATGATACTGGCCGAGGATAAGAAATCTCTTTCAAAAGCGGCATCCATGCTCTCCCGTACAACGAGTCTGGTAGATACGATTGCAGAGGTATGGTTCACCCTTGGGCAGGTGTATGGAGAACTGAAAAATGAAGGCAAGGAGCTTTCTGCATTCAAAAAGCTGCTTACACTCGATCCGCAGAATGTCGAGGCGAATAAGCGAGTGGGTGCCATACTCCTGAAGAAGAACCAGACAACTCAGGCCCTGGCAAACCTCGAAACTGTTCATGCCATGGCACCTAAAGATGTCGAGACAATTCTTCTTCTTGCCGAGGGGTATATGAAAACGAATCGGCCCACTCAGGCGATTGACCTTCTCGAAAAGGCGAAGGCCATCAAAACAAAGGATATCGAAATTCGCATGGAACTCTATAAACTGTATAAGCAGGCCGGTAAACAGGAGAAAGCCGGCGGTGAAATGCTGGGGCTCATCGAGCTGACCAACGATAACAAATACCGTGCTCAGTATGCAAAGGATCTTATCGAACGGAAACGCTACAGCGATGCGGCAAAATATATCGAGGAGATCAGGAACTCCGAACCGGGAAATATCGAGGGCTTGATGTTGCTTGCTACAGTTCAGAGAGCCGAAAATAAGCTGGTTGAGGCCATAGAAACCTACAAATCGATACTCTTTATCAACGACAAGCATTTTCCCGCGCTCTTTGAACGGGCTGAAGTATACCTTCAGAAAAATGATTTCACCCGGGCGAAAAAATATTACGAGAAAGCGCTGGGGGTTAAACCGGATCATGCACTTTCGGAATTCGGGCTTGCGAAAGTCGCCAAAAAAGAGAAGAACAAAGCCCTGTACACAAAACATCTGAATAAGGCAAAATCTCTCGATCCTAAAAATCCGGTTATAATCAAAGAAGCAAGTATCGGCTGGAAATAATCTGCCGGCTTACAATATTACAATGGTGAAGGGAAAAGGGTTAGTCATCCAATCTAGCCCTTTTCCTGATAAACCATTCTGTACCGAAGAGGAGCAGAATGATAATCAACAGGGGCCAAGTTTGATTGATGCGAAAGGTCCCGGTTTGGGTTTCCCGTTCCCTCTCTGTCATACTCTGCTCGAGTTGCTCCAGAAAATCTTCTGATTCCTCCGGTGAAACGGGCTGAGCCCACTGCTTGAGAAAAAGCGTGTTCTGTTCCCGTACCTCCCGTTCCGAATTGTCGACTGTGACATGCAGAGAATCCCGGAAAGAATAATGTTGTCCCTGTGCAGTGAGATATGCCGTGTAGATATAGGAGTCGGCGGGAACAGGTGCCAGACTGAGCCGCATGGTTCCGGAAAGAGGGGGAATGAATGACAAGGTGGTATCCTGAACCGTGTCTTGGTTGGAAACGATGAGAAGCCTGGCATGAACCTTTGAAGATTGCAGGCATTCTGCGGGAAGCACGGCGCGGAAAAAGAGTGAATCCCTTTCGTGTAATTCTTCCTTATCGGGAAAGAGGTAAAATTCATCAACCGCATTGATAAGAAGCTGTTCCCGGATAAGCGATAAGAGATACTGAGAGAAGGGAAAGCTACTCACCGGCCGGTCAAATGCCTGTGTCTGGAAATCCCATCGCCATATCCCCTCTGCAGTCAGAAAAAAAGATGTGCGTTTCTTGTATCTGCCGACAACAAGGAGTGGAAGCGTATCCTGATGGGAGGACGTGGAAACGGAATAATCTGCAACAACACTAAGTCGTACTGATTTCCAAGGGAGAGTTTCGATATCGAAAGACCGCAGGCTCGATGGAGCGGGCATATTTTCGGGCAGAGATGGTAGCGGATTGTCAGAAAAATCGGAATGGGCAATCACTGTCAGTCGTGACGGCCTGATAACCCGGCTTTTTTCGAACGGTGAGCAACCCATGAATACAACGACACTGTTTTTTGGTAGTGCCTTTATGATTTTTTCGGTCTCGATGTTCCAGTCAAAGATGAAAAGGACCGATGATTTTGAGGTAGTTTCCGTGGCCATCCAGTCTTCCAGCCATGTGCAGGCGAGTGAAATAAAACGCCTGTCGAGTTTCGGTGAGGTGCTGTAAAAGCCTGCAAAAAACCGGCTGGGAACAACTGTCTGGATGAGCCTGCATGATGATTGCACGGTATCGGTATTGTTGATTGCTGAAATGGTGTAGAGGTGCCTTCCGGTGTGCGATGTTGGGAGTGGCAGTTTTACCGTATCCCGAAAGAAACCGGAATCGGCCGCCACCTTTCTTTCGGCCAATGTCGTTGACCGCTCGTTCATCGAGAGATTCAATGGCAATGAGTGGCTTTTGTAGCCATATATATGTATCAGCGCCTGGGAAAGTGAATCTCGAGGCACATCCTTTTTATCCGGGTGGGCTTCAATGTGGATATAGGGTTTGGGGGCGATTTGAGGAAGTTGATAGTAATAGACATTTTTTTCTTCCAGTGCATTTCCGGCGAATTGGGCATTAGTCCAGTTGCCGTCCGAAACAATAATTATTGTGGATGCATTGCGGAGATCCTGGTTGACAGATGTATTAGGGAAATTGCTCGAATTCCCGGTAAAGGATACTTCCGAAATATCCAAACAGAGTTCCAGCGTATCGCCAAATGTATAAACCGGAAAAAGCTTTGTACCCTTGCTTTTTGTTTTACTGAAAAATGCCTTTATAAAAGGGCGTACCGCAGAGTCCGGATTGAAAAGGGCCATGCTGGCAGAATTATCGATAAGAAGGGCTGTTGAGGGAGTTTTCTGCGCAAAGTACCTGAAAGTAATGGATGGCTGAAAGAGGGCGACGAGAAGAAAAACCGGAATAGCTGTCCTGAGGACTATGAGAATAAATCGCAGCCATTTCTTATTCGGCATGCGATAAACATAAACGATTATCAGCAATAGATAGACAACAACAAAAAATGCAACTGTCAGCCAGAGCGGTATCATACGCGCAATTGTAGGGGAACAACAGAATCTTTTTTCCAGTAGCGACTATTAACACCGGGGAAATCGGTGGTAAAATGAAGCCCCCGGCTCTCATGACGGCGCAGAGCTGATGTCACGATTAACTTCGCCACAGTGACAACATTCCGGAGATCGAGAACCGGAGGAGTTATCCTGGTTCTTTTATAGAAATCTTCTATTTCTTTCTGCAGCAAATTTATTCTTCGGTAAGCACGTTGAAGACGAAGCGTTGAACGGACAATGCCGACATAATCCCACATCGTAGTCTGAATCTCGTGAAGGTTATGCGAAAGCAGTATCCATTCTTCCGTTTCCACCGTTCCGCTGTCATCCCATGGGGGGATTCGGCGTTCGTCAATAAAGGGAATTGATGAGAGCCGGTTACGGGCATCATGAACTGCCCGATAAGAAAAAACCAGTGCTTCCAAAAGCGAATTTGAAGCCAGACGGTTTGCACCATGAACACCGGTGCATGAGTTTTCTCCGCATGCATACAGGGTGTCGATACTTGAATGACTGTTACTGTTGACCCATATACCACCGCACAGATAGTGGGCGGCAGGGACCACCGGTATAAGGTCTTTGGTAATATCGAGGCCCAGCTCTTTGCAACGGGAATATATGTTCGGAAATCGTTGTTTTGTTTTTGAACCGGAAATATGCGTGATATCCAGGTACACGCAGGGTTTTCCTGATTTTTTCATCTCCTTGTCGATTGCCTGCGCTACAGCATCCCGGGGGGCAAGAGACTTCATTGGATGATATGAATCCATAAACTTTTCACCGTCATGGTTTTTCAGCACTGCACCAAATCCCCGTACGGCTTCTGAGATAAGAAAGGAATCGCTGTTTTTATGGTAGAGCATTGTCGGATGAAACTGGATAAATTCCATGTTTCGTATTTCCGCACCTGCCCTGAACGACATGGCTATACCATCGCCGGTAGCGATCTCCGGATTTGTCGTATGGAGATAGGTTTTTCCAACGCCACCAGTTGCCAGGCAGGTGACTTTCGCTTGAAGAGAAAATATTCTGTTTTTTTCGGTATCGAGAATATATGCTCCGTAGCACCGGTTTTTTTGTGGTGGGTTTTTAACGTGGTGATTGGTAATCAGCTCGATGGCATAGTGGTTTTGAAATAGTGTGACATTTGGCAGGCGGTTCACTAAATTCAATAAGGTAGCTTCAACCTCCTGGCCGGTAAGATCTTTTGCATGAACTATTCGATTTGCCGTATGGCCGCCTTCCCTTCCAAGGTCGAGACTGGCATAGGCTTTCGAATCGGTGGAACGGGAAAATTGGACCCCCCAGCTCAGCAGTTCCTTTATCCTTTCGGGGCCTTCATTAACAAGGATTTCGACAGCATCCGTATTACTGAGACCTTTACCGGTTTCGAGTGTGTCATCAATATGACGGCTGAAATCATCGTCGGGATCCAGCACACATGCAATACCCCCCTGTGCACGATTGCTGTTTGAATCGGTATTGCTCTTTTTTGTGATAATAACGACATTTCCATACTGTGATGCATGGATCGCAAAATTTAGCCCTGCAATCCCGCTGCCGATAACCAGAAAATCTGTTTTTTCAATATTCATTGATGTTGATAACCATTAATGTTTTGAAGTGTACATGTCATGAACATGCATTTTTTGCCTTTGTTCCGAGATATCCTCCGTGATGTCGCAGACCGAATTCTTTTTGTGTGATATTTTTCCGTTCCATAAGCACAAGCGCAAGTGCATCACTGATTGCAAGCATGACAATTGTACTTGACGTAGGAGTCAGTCCTAAAGAGCATGGCTCGGTGATTTCACCCATATTCAGCACAACCGGACATAATTCCCGTATGGATGAGTCTGGATGGGAAGTAATACCTATCATTGATGTTACGCCGAGGTGGCGTGCCAACTCCAGCATTTCGAGAACCTCGCGTGTTTTTCCACTGGTGGAGTAGGCAAGGATCGCATCGCCTTCACTCATAACCCCCAGATCACCGTGAGCAGCTTCGCCAGGGTGCAGATAACATGCAGGAGTACCGGTTGAACAGAGGGTCCCGGCCATTTTCTGGGCAATCTTTCCTGCTTTTCCCATACCGGTTGTAATGACTTTACCCGGACATCTGAGAAGCTCGGATACAGCTTCTGCAAAATCGGAGTCAAGGGGGATATTTCGAATTGCAGCAGCTTCAGCATCGAGAATCTCCCTCGCCCGTTTCAGATCATTATCCATATGTTTTTCCTGAATAGAACTTTTAATAAAAGGAGCCGGATATCAGACTCACAAAGCACGCGTTTAAACTATGATAATATACATCAAATAACCCGCTCGCAGCGGATTTTCACCACAAATCTCCCGGATTGATCGGTAATTTGACAGCGCAAAACAGCGGAAAAGAGGGCTGGAAAATAATTCTGTCCGGCCGGTACGGATAGCAAGATAAAAAACCGTTTATTACCATATCTAATATATTGATTTTGCTGAGGTAATACAGTATACTACATAATAGGAATCAACTGGTATAACCCCTGCGCCATAATTTATTATTGTTAAAGTAAAATTGTTTATCATTAATTAAAATATTTCTGATGAAAAACAGAAAAGTGATGTTACGATTAAAAACTGCTGTAGTTTTCATTGTATTTGCCGGAATTTCCTCTTTTATTTCCGCTTCATCCGGAGATAAAAGTGTAAAGCAGCTCATATTTGAAGAACAGCGAATTGAAGGAAAAATCAGACGTCCTCAACTGGTGCTTATCAAGGCCGATCAAAGACCGGATTTCGCTCCTATGGTAATCCAGAGCCTGGGAAAAAATACTAATGTTACCGATCTGGTCGATGAATCGGTTATCGAAAACTCTCCTTATGAGGAGGCTTTTGAATTTTCCGGTAAAGAAATCAAAAATTATGTACCCTAAAGAAAAAAAGTACCTCTCTCTGCTTATTATTTTCTTATCCTATGCATTGTATAAGTAAATCATTTATCTTTAATCATTGTTCTTCGGTTCCTTTGCTGTTTGTTACATACGGAGGAGCGGGGATTAAAGCTGTTGAAGCAGTATCTTATCCGAAAACTATTTCCAAGGAGCTCGTATGAACTTCTTCGCAAAATTTTTCCACTCATTCAATCCCTCCGAACCCGGATTTCTCTTTATGTGGATTTTGCTTGTGGTTGGTATTTTCTGTATCGCTATTGTACTGGAACGCTTTTTTTATTTGATGAGCCGGTCCGGTTTCAAAGCGGAGTTGTTTGTTAAAGAAATATTGACCAATATTAAAAAAGATGATATACCTGCTGCGCAGCGTATGTGTGCAAAGGCCGGCAAGATGGCACTGGCATCGGTGGTCAAGGCCGGTCTTGATGAAGCGAATCGCGGGGCCGATCGAATCCGCAACAGCGTTGATGAAGCCATACTGAAAGTAGTGCCTCAACTTGAGAAGAGGACAAATTATCTTGCTACGGTCGGAAACGTTGCTACACTGCTCGGGCTCATGGGAACAATTTACGGACTGATTCTCTCTTTTGCCGCCGTTGGAAAGCCAGGCATTGACGCCGCTGAGAAATCAACTCTTCTTGCCTCGGGTATTGCCGCGGCCATGAATACCACCTTTACCGGTCTGATGGTTGCCATCCCGGCAATCATTCTCTATGCAATTTTCCGATCAAAAACCCAGAAAATTATCGACGAAATCGACGAGCACTCATTACGACTGGTTAATGCACTCGTAGAAAAGTCATACAGAACCCATAAATATCATATCAGTGCTTCCCAACTCAAAGAGGGAGTCGGGGTCCATGTGACACATAATAATATAAAGCTTTTTACTGATAATAAACTGATCAAAGAAATCAATACGTAATCCTGTCGGTATTGCATAGGTACTCCTTACGTTATGAATATTTTAGCCGAAATACTTGCATCGTTTTCGCCCGGACAGAGCGGGTTTATTTTCATGTGGATACTTGCGGCGGTGGCTGTGCTTGCCCTTATTCTGGTTATTGACCGGTGGTGGGATCTCGGGCGTCGTACGGATGTGGATGCTGAAGCATTTACCGGGAAGATAAAAAAGTTAATTGAGGAAAATAAGCTTGATGAAGCCGACCGGATCTGTAATGCTGGAGGACGGCGGGCGTTGCCGAGAATTATCGGGGCAGGAGTGCGGAAAGCAAAGGAAATCCCTGAAATGATCAGAACCGCTATGGAAGAAGAGAGCCTTCATATGATCCCTCTTCTTGAAAAACGGGTGGATCTGCTTATGATGCTGGGCAATGTATCGACACTTTTAGGACTTATGGGAACTATTTACGGGCTTATCCTTTCCTTTGCCGCCGTAGCACGCCCTGAAGTCTCTGCTGTTGAAAAGTCGTCGCTTCTTGCTGCCGGCATATCCGCTGCTATGAATACTACATTGATGGGACTTTTTATCAGTGTGCCCTGCATACTGGTCTATTCTTTATTACGTTCGAAAATCGATCTTGCAACCAAAGAGATAGACCGGTTTGCCGTTTCCATTCTCAAGGCACTGGTTCCGTCACAAAAGGTCCAGAAATCTTACAAGATCTCATCTAAGCGGATTAAAGAAGATGTCGATACCGAGCCGAATATTGCGCCGATGATGAACCTTATGGTCATCCTGATTCCATTGCTTTTAACCTCCGCGGAGTTTGTGAAAATTGGTGCGATCGAACTCAAACTTCCTGCAACGGCAAAAGGCGGTAGTGGAGGACAGGGTGACAGTAATCAGCCCCAAAAGCAGGTAAAGCTCGATCTCGGCGTTGTTGTTACAAAAAAAGGCTTTAATTTGTTCCATTATTTCAAGGAAGAAGACTCTTCCACTGTTGCCGCCGGCAGTGGAAAAAAACCGGATATCCCGCTCCTTCGTGATTCATACGATTTTGAAACCCTGAACCGGGAACTGGCAAAGATAAAACAAAAGGCTCTTTTTGAAATAATCCAATCCTATCATCCTCAAGTAAATAGGAACGCAACATTGCTCCAGCTCTATACTGTGTACACTAAGAATGATTTCTCTGATACTCCGATGTTCAATGATCTTGAAAATATAAAAATTGTAGCCGAAGACAAAATCAAATATCAGACGGTTGTTTCGGTTATGGATGCTGCACGGGGGATTGCGTACCCTGAAGGAAAAGTTACCATGTTTCCAACTGTTTCACTTGCAGGAGGTATTATCCAGTAATGCCTAATGCCCGACTGGCGCGACAAGCAAGAAAATCACGGAGCAATACACAGGTAAAACTGAACATTACTTCGATGATGGATATGTTTACCATTATCCTGGTATTTCTTCTTAAAAGTTTTTCAACTCAGGGACAGCTGGTAACCCCTGCAAAGGGCCTGCTCCTTCCGGCATCGTCAATCGAACGAACCGCCCGTCAGGCTCAAACAATCAAAATTTCCGAAAATTCAATTGCGGTTGAAGATGTCCAGGCTGTTGATGAAACCGGGTATGAAGAACTGCTTGCACAAAAGGATTTTCTGATTGAGCCGCTGTATGATGTACTCATAAAGTTTGCAGAAGAAGCAAAGCGTTTGGCAGAGGCGACCGGCGATGAGTTTTCCGGTGAAATCACCATCCAGGGAGATGTTGAGATTCCCTATAATGTGCTGACCCGGGTCATGTATACCTGTGGTCAGGCCGGATATCCTGTCATGAATCTGGTGGTATACAGGAAAGAATAGATGGAAATCAAAGAAACAGGAATATTTTACGCGGGAGCTTCGGCAGCGGCGGCAAAGCCTGTTGAATTTCCCAAAGAATTGCAGCGCCATCTGTTTGCCCGGCTGGAGGGGCGGTTCCTGTTATTTCTGGTCTCCACTGCGGTTATCCTTATAAGCATTACCCTTCTTCTTTCCCTCCGTGATATGCCCGAGGAGGTTACAGAAGAGGAAATATTGCAGATACAGGAACGCTATGCCCGTTTGGTACTCGATCAACCCAAGCCAAAACTCAAGGAAAAGGAAATTCAAGAACAAATCAGCGAGCAGGAAGTCGCCGAGCCTCAGGAGAAGAAAAAGGAGGCAATCGACCGCGAAAAAGAGACATTTGTAGAGCGGCAGCAACGAAAAGAGGCTACTCGGGAAGAACGAAAGGCCCGTCGGGAAGAAGTGCAACAGGAGATTCAGTCGACTGGTATTTTCGCAGCGATTACGTCCTCGGGCGATGAAAACGATGCCGGCAGCGCCGCTGTATCCGATCTTCTCGGTGCAACATCGGAAGGAATCGGTGATTTATCCGATATTGATATCTCGAAAGGTACATTTGCTACAAAAAAAGTTGATCCGGCAGCGTTGGCCTCACGAAAAGGTGAACGGACATCGGGAGTAAGTATCAAAAAAGATGCTATCGGTAAAACTTCGGGTTCACAGATTGCTTCAGCCGGAAAAGTAGCGATGACTTCTTCACCACCCGAGGTAAAAGCAGAATCCGGAGCCACTGTAACAAGCAAGTCCTGTATCCAGAAGATTGTTAATCGAGAAAGCAAACGGCTTAAACGTGTCTACGAAAACTGGTTGAAACGGGACCCGAGCCTTTCGGGGCAACTCAAAGTGAAATTTACAATTTTGCCCTCAGGGGGGGTCACCAATGTTTCGGTGGCAAAATCCTCGACCAATAATACCAGTTTTGACCAGAATATTATCCGGTATGTCAAACGATGGAGCTTTTCATCATGCTCCGTTGCAGAACCCATTGAAGTAATATATCCCTTTGCCTTTACCGGGATGTCTTAATAAAATGGTGACGTGATGTCGGGTCACATTGTATCTTTAATCCTCTTATTATTATTCAATAGGAGTTGTAATGCCTCCGATGAAAGAACGATCAAGCGAACGCATTGAATCTCTCAATGTAGATCCGGACAGGGTTACTTTTTTCGATTTAAGTAAAACCGGTGTGTGCTGCCTTTATAAGAAAAAGCTTGAAAAGGGGGCTGTGGTTTCGGTGAAAATAAATGATTTGCAGCTTAAGGCCCGGGTGATTTATGCAATCGACAGGAAAGATGGTGCACGGACAGGGCTGCAATTTATCGATACCAGCCCCGAAATACAGAAAGAGCTGAACACGCTGGTAGAAGGTTTTTCAAGGGGCATTCCGGTTTCCTGTGCAATAATTGAAGACAGTAATCAATGATTAAGGCCATATGAATCCGTCATCATGGGAAAAGAGCAGAAATAAACGTCGCCCCCTCTGGATACTCCTGACAGTTGCTGGTGTAGCAATTATTGTGGGGATTTTCATCCAAAATAACAGCGATTTGTTCTGGGAGACTTCGACAAAGGTCGAGGAAGATACGGAATATTCGGACACAGAAGAAGATTCCGAATCTCTTGAGTTTTCTCACGACAGTATCAGAGAGGCAATCGCGTCCAAGGTTGGCAAACCGTCTTCTGGCCAAGGGCAACCCGATATGCGGACAGAGAGCAGCCCGGAGAGGACTGTTGAGCTGAATAATGTAAAATGCAAAATTGCAGACCGTCCCGGCCTCGCCGTTATTATTTCAATTAAACTAGTATATAATAATAGCCAGGTAGAGGACGAAATACTCTTTAAACGTGAAGATTTGAGGGTAATGATCTATAAGGCGCTGGCGGATAAAAAACTGTCCGAAATTCTTGTGGAAAAAATCAGACCGGAAATTATTCGTGAGGTCAACAGCGTCTTAAAAAAAGGCAAGATTACAGACGTGATTTTTACTGACTTTCGGATAGAGAAGGTATTTGATTAATTATGTTACTTAAAATAATGGGGAAAGTTTTCGGTTCAAAATCGGAACGGGATGTAAGAAAGCTTAATCCGATTCTCGACAGGGTTAACAGTCTGGCCGATACCTATCGTGCACTAACCGACCAGGATCTTCAAAATAAAACTGATGAATTCCGCTCAAAACTTAAGCAGGGCCAGACCCTTGATGATATTTTGCCCGATGCCTTTGCTGTGATTCGGGAGGTGACGCACCGCGTACTTGGTGAAGGGCGGATGGTTATCGATCCGGTTACAAAACAGGAAATCCCTTTCATGGCCCACTTTGATGTCCAGATAATGGGTGGAGTTGTGTTGCATCAGGGGAAAGCAGCGGAGATGAAAACCGGTGAAGGAAAAACTCAGGTTGCTGCGCTTGCCGCTTATCTTAATGCCCTGGAGGGTAAAGGCGTTCATGTCATAACTGTTAATGATTATCTGGCAAAGCGCGATAGTGAATGGATGGGTAAGATATTCAATTTCATGGGCTTAAGTGTTGCATGTCTCGATACCACCGAGCCGGGAAGCTCCGAACGGCGGGAGGCATATAATTGCGATATTACCTATGGAACAAATAACGAATTCGGTTTTGATTATCTTCGAGACAATATGGCGTCATCACCTGAAGGATGCGTTCAGCGGGAGCTTAATTATGCCATTATCGACGAGGTCGACAATATTCTCATCGATGAGGCACGGACGCCGCTTATTATTTCCGGACCGGTTACCCGGTCAAATAAAGAATATGAAGAGCTGAAACCAAGGGTTACCAAAGTTGTTAGTGCCCAGAATGTGCTGATTAAAAAGGTCCTATCCGATGTTGAAAAACTCCTTCAGGATCCCGAAAAGGAGTATGAGGCAGGATTCAAGCTGCTTGTTGCGCAGAAAGGGGCGCCAAGAAGTAAAACGCTCTCCACTTTTCTCAAAGAGCCTGGTGTGGCAAAAATCATGAAAATGGTGGAAACCGATTATCTCAGAGAACGGAAACTTCACGAGATCGACGAAGAGCTTTTTTATGCCATCGATGAATCGGGACACAGTGCCGAACTGACCGAGAAGGGACGGCAATTAATAAGTGAATCCAATCCCGAATTCTTTGTCGTACCCGATCTTGCAGAAGAGCTTGGGAGGATCGATAATGATGAGAGCTTGGATTTTGAGGCTAAGGCCGAGGCCAGAGACAAAGCACATCGTGAGTATGCAGAGCGTACCGAACGAATACATTGTATTTCTCAATTAATTCGTGCATACTCGCTCTTTGAAAAGGATGTCGACTATGTGGTACAGGAAGGTCAGATATTAATTGTTGATGAGTTTACCGGACGAATACTTCACGGTCGCCGATGGAGTGAAGGGCTTCACCAGGCAGTAGAAGCCAAGGAAGGGGTACGGGTTGCAGGTGAGAACCAGACACTCTCGACAATCACCTTTCAGAACTACTTCAAGCTTTATAAAAAAATCGCCGGAATGACCGGAACTGCTGCAACAGAGGCTGCCGAATTCCAGGAGATTTATAAACTCGATGTGGTTTCGATTCCCACAAACCGTCCCATGGTAAGAGTCGATCATGACGATGAGATCTATAAAACTCAAAAAGAAAAGTACAATGCAATTTTAGATGAGATCAAAAGGATTAATGAAAAAGGTAATCCTATTCTTGTGGGAACAACATCAATCGAAAAGTCGGAACATTTAAGCAAGATGATGGCCCGGGAAGGGATTAAACATGAGGTTCTCAATGCCAAGCAGCATGCTCGTGAGGCATCGATTGTCGCTCAGGCTGGACGTTTGCATGCGGTCATGATCGCTACGAATATGGCTGGTCGTGGAACTGATATTGTTTTAGGCGGTAATTTCGAGGCTATGGCGGCCAATGAACTCATTAAAGAGGGTATTGATCCGGATGATTTGACGATTACCGAGATTCGGGAAAAACATAAAAAGCTCTATGAGCAGCTCAAAGAGGAGCATGATAAGGTCGTTGAAATGGGGGGCTTGTGCATAATCGGCACCGAACGTCACGAAGCCCGGCGTATCGATAATCAGTTGAGGGGCCGGGCCGGCCGTCAGGGAGACCCGGGATCGTCAAAATTTTTCCTCTCTCTTGATGATGATCTGATGCGGATATTCGGTTCCGGCAGAATTGCATCGATTATGGACAGGCTGGGTGCTGAAGATGGTGAAGTTATTTCTCATCCGCTTGTTAGCCGTTCAATAAGCAGCGCACAGAAACGGGTTGAGGGAAGAAACTTCGATCAGCGAAAACACCTCAAAGAGTACGATGATGTTATGAACCTTCAGCGAACGGAAATCTATGGCCTCCGTCAGAGAATGCTGAAGGGTGAAGATATTAAGGAAGAAATACTCGAGCAACTGGCTGCATATGTCGAGGAGATAATCTACAAGTATTCTTCCAAGAGCAAGTATGCGGAAGATTGGGATTTGAAATCGCTCTACGAAGAATTACAGATGGCTTTCGGGCTAACCTATCATGTCCCCGATGAGAAGCTTTCGAGTATTACCCATGAAAATATGTTTGATGAGATCTGGAAAGAGGTCAAGGATCGGTACGAAGAAAAGGAATCCCGTTTCGGAGCCGATCAGATGCGGCAGTTTGAGCGGGGCGTCTTTCTTATGGTCATTGACAATCTCTGGAAAGACCATCTTTATGAGATGGACCATCTTAAGCAGGGTGTACAGTTCAGGGCATTCGGTCAGAAGAATCCTCTGTATGAATATCAGCGTGAGGCATTGAAGGCCTTTGATGAGTTACGAAGCGCCATTTCACGGGAGGTTTCATCCTTCATTTTCCGCCTTGAGGCAGTAAAACAGGAAGAAGACCGGATGGGGTTGGACCATTCCCGTACCGTCCATGCTGAATTTGATGTATTTTCTAATGTACAGGCAGGGCAACCGGAACAGGCGGCTGGGGGAGCAAAGGCCCGGCAGCCGCAGCTGATAACCAACAGAGCGGGAGGAGACGGAAAACCCGCTCCGGTACGTGTGGAAAAACATGTTGGGAGAAACGAACCCTGTCCCTGCGGAAGTGGGAAAAAATATAAGAAGTGCTGTGGCAAAGCATGAGAAAGGGTCTTTTTATAACATTTGAAGGTATTGATGGATGCGGTAAGAGCACGCAGGTGGGCGAAGCCGCAAAGCGTCTGGAAAAAGATTCTATTCCCTGTCTTGTTACAAGGGAGCCGGGCGGTACACCGATCGGTGAGAAAATACGTGAGATTATATTGTCAAATGATAATGTCGAGATGGGCGCCGAATGTGAACTACTTCTGTACCTTGCATCACGGGCCCAGCATGTTTTCGAAAAAATATTACCGGCGGTGGAAAGCGGAAAAATCGTTCTCTGTGATCGATTTCAGGATGCTACATTTGCCT
The DNA here is from genome assembly GCA_014728215.1 of Chitinivibrionales bacterium. Taxonomy (NCBI): domain Bacteria; kingdom Pseudomonadati; phylum Fibrobacterota; class Chitinivibrionia; order Chitinivibrionales; species Chitinivibrionales bacterium. Next base: position 11,034 of record WJLZ01000200.1, on the reverse strand, counting down.
ATCAGGGATATGGTAGAGGGTTGTCAATTAGTCAATTGCAGCAGTTGAACGAATTTTCCACCCGAAATCGGGCGCCCGATTTAACCTTTATTTTCGATTGTACGGTTGACGAAGCGGCTGAAAGACTGAAAAAGAGTAATAAAGCGCCGGATCGACTTGAAGGAAATTCCAGAGATTTCCATGAGCGAATCAGAAACGGTTATCTGGCCCTGGCAGAGCAGAATCCAAAACGGTGTATTATTTTTTCCGGAGACGAATCTGTTGAAACGTTGTCCTGGAAAGTGTACGAAAGAATTCAGCAGCTTATCAACGAAATAAACTCTTAGATAGATGAAGATTAACCGATTGGAGTAAAAATGAACAGCGAAACAACAACCTCCTTGTTCACCAAACCACGAATTATCGGCACCGTCATTTTAACGGTGGTAATATCAGGTCTTTTAATCGACAACATTAAGGCCGACAGCGATAATTTTTATTCCGACATTATTCGTCTCGATGATGTTGCCACCAAGATTCATCAGGGTTATGTTGAAGAGGTCGATTCAAAGCGGCTGGTCAATGAGGCAATAGAGGGCATGCTGACGATCCTCGATCCTCATACGACCTATTTCGAGAAGAAGCAGTATGATGAGCTTCGCATCCATACCGAGGGCAAATTCGGCGGTCTCGGCATTCAGATTTCAATCAGAGATAATGTTTTGACGGTTATGACTCCTATAAGCGGAACACCGGCCTCCCGGGCTGGTATCCAGTCCGGTGATCAGATCATCGAAATTGAAGGTGAGTCCACCAAGGGGATAAAACTTGATGAAGCTGTAAATAAGTTACGGGGAGAACCGAACACCGATGTAGCAATTAAGATTCGTAGAAAAGGTGAACCAAAGCCTCTCGAATATACAATTACAAGAGAAATTATTCAGATAAAATCGGTGCCCTACTATGGTGTTTTTAACGACAGTATCGGGTACATCAGGCTCAATACCTTTTCGCAGGAAGCCGGTAAGGAGATTGAAAAAGCGATAAAGCTTTTATTAAAAAAAGGCATTAACGGATTGGTCCTTGATCTGCGCCATAATCCCGGTGGATTGCTTCCCCAGGCCATTGAGGTGGCATCAAAGTTTTTACCCCGGAAATCACTTGTTGTCTCGACCAGAGGACGTTCGCCGGGACAGAATAAAGAGTTTGAAGCACCATCAAATCCTGTTCTTCCCGAAGACATGAAACTGGCAATTCTGGTAAATTATGCAAGTGCATCAGCCTCGGAAATTGTCGCCGGAGCCATTCAGGACTGGGACCGGGGTGTTATCCTTGGAGATACAACATTTGGTAAGGGATCGGTGCAAAGTATTCTGCCCCTCGAAGACCAGAGTCATCATATTAAACTGACCACAGCCTTCTATTATACCCCCTCGGGAAGGTGTATTAATAAGCCCGAAAATGATATTCAGGGAGATAAGGATGTCGAATCGGAATTCAATCACGAAGAGGGGATTCAAGAAGAGAACGGCGATACAGATGAGAAATCGGAGACCCCCAGGGATACGGCTACTTACAAAACCAAGAATGGCCGGCTGGTATATGGCGGAGGCGGAATTATTCCCGACACCGTGGTTATCCCGGAAATACCGAAGCTTCTTGTCCGGGTTCTCTTTCGGAACGATGTTTTCTTTAAGTTTGCAAACAGGGAGCATCCCAAAGTCAAAATGGATGACATGCAAATAGACAGCTCATTTAATCTGAACAAAAAAATAATGAACGATTTTTATACTTTTATTGATTCAATCGATTTTGAATATAAAACAGTTGCCGGACTGGCGTTCGATGATTTTGAAGTTCGTACCGGGCTTGTTGAAGATACGGCGGACAGTGATTCGGTGGAACGGAATGTTGAAGAAATGGAGCTGTCCAAAGAGGATAAAAAGAAGCTTCAGGAAGCTGCACACATTATTAACGATGTACTCAAACGGCAGCGAAAAGAAGAATTCAGTAATCAGGAAGATGAGATAAAGAAACATATAACCGAGGCGTTTCTTATTCGAGAATACGGACAGGATCATGAGATTGTATACCGGCATAAGCTCGCCGATGACGAGCAACTGCAAACCGCTATGCAGCTTTTATCCAATCCTGATCCCTACAAAACCCTTTTACAGCCGCAGGTACAGGAAAAGGAATAGCAGGATTAAAAAAAACAGCCCTGATTTTTGCTACATCTCTTGTTGCGGCGCGTGGACTAACGTTATTTTAGTCAGCTTATTAATTTTTGATTGGAGTAATTAATGATTTCGAAAATGCGAGAAATTGCACCAACGGTAATTCTTATCGCACTGATTGGTTTTGTCGCCACCATTTTCTTTTCCTGGGGAATGGACATTTCCGGTAAAGACCGGAAGCATGTTGTCGGCAAGATTGAAGGTAAAGAAATCACCTGGGAAACATTCGATAAGGAAGTAAATATCGAACGTGAGCGTCAGCGTGAAATGGCTGGCGGTGAACTTCAGCCTTATCAGGCACGTATGATTCCTCAGCAGGTGTGGGAAACAAAGGTAAGTCGTCATTTGCTCATTGAAAAATTCAAAGAGATGAAAGTTGGGGCTTCTGCCGAGGAAATATACAGACACATACGCAATAATCCTCCTCCGGGAATTGCCAATAACCCCAATTTTATGACCGATAGTGTATTCGATACGACAAAATTTGAAGCGTTTCTTAATAATCCCCAGCAGGTTGGCCAGCAGGGGATGCAGTTTCTGGAAGCCCATGTCAGAGATTTTATGGTTCCCATGGAAAAGCTTCAAACAATGATCAATGCCGGAAACATGGTTACAAAGGCAGAGATTGCCCGGGAATATAAATTAAAAAACGAAAAGGGCATTTTTGAATACGCGAAAGTCAGTTCTTCTTCGTTCAAGTTCGATTCTTCCGAGATTACCGATAATATGATTCTCGATTACTATGAGGCTCATCCCGATTCATTTGTTGAAAAAGAACAGGCTGTTGTGGATTATGTCAAAATGCCCAAAACTACAACTGCAGAGGATGAACGGGAGTACTATAACGAATTACTTGAAATAAAAAGCCGCATTGAAAGCGGTGAAGCCACATTTACCGAGGAAGCCAGGATTGCATCCGATGATGAAGGTTCGGCACGAAACGGTGGCGACCTTGGCTGGTTTAAAAGGGGTATGATGGTAAAGGAATTCGACAGTGTTGCTTTTTCACTCGACACTGGTGAAATATCCGATCCGGTAAAAACAAAGTTTGGTTATCATCTTCTACTGGTTGAAGAACGAGAGATGGACGGTGACAGTATCGCTCGAGTCAGGGCTCGTCACATACTCAGGAAAATTCAGCCTTCGGCAGAAACCCTCGACAGCCTTCAGGAGCTCGCCGATACCCTGAGAATCCAGATGGATAAAAAAGGTTTTGCCGGAGTCCTTGAAGAATATCCGGGGTTAAGCGCCGATTCGGCCGGGCCGTTTAAAAAAGGTGAAGTTGCAACGGGTATTGGATACATTCCCGGTATGACCTACTTCGTGTTTAACGGTACTGTGGGCGAAATTGCTGAAGTTCCTTACGAAAACCAAGACGCTTTTTACATTGTCAAAATTGCGCGCAAAATTCCTGCAGGACGTATGCCGCTTGAACTGGTTCGTGATGAAATCTCCACAAAGCTCAAGCGCCGGATACAGGAAAAGAAAGCTCGGGAGTATCTCGAAAATCTTATCGCGAAAAAACCGGATTCCATCAGTATTGCCTCCTTGTCTGATATCGATTCTCTGGTATCATCAGGCATTACCGATACGGTATCACGCAATGAATATATTCAAGGGGTCGGTAAGGATAATAAAGTTGTTGCCGCTGCATTTGCACTCGAAAAAGGCACCCGGTCTTCGGTAGTTGAAGATAACGGTACATTCTTTGTTGTCAAACCGCTTCACCATGATCAGGTCGAATCTATTCCATGGGACAGTCCACAGATCAATTCGATTGCCCGACAGATCCTGGCGAGTAATTATCAGAAACTCTATTACGATTGGTATCTGCAGGTAAAAGAAAACGCAGATATCGAAAACAACGTAAGCGATTATTACTACAATTAAGGTGCAGAGTTCCGCTGCACCTTTTTCTCCCCGAAGAGAAAGTGTTTACAAAAAATCACTCGTCCGGTCGAAGTCCTGCACCGGCAAGCGCGTAATCGTAGATTGTCTGATGACGGGTTACCTGAAATCCCACGATTGCAGCCAGCCCTCCCGGAAAACTGTATTGCAGACCGAATATTTCTGCTGCCATTACCGCTGAAGAAATTGGTACATTCATACTACTGGCGAGCATACCCGAGAATCCTGCTGCTGTAAAGGCAAAGTAGGTTGGAGATCCTATAGGGATACCGAGGAAACAGGCTGCAGAGGCCCCGAGGAGCATGCCGATAATTGCTGCAGGACCGGTAAATCCGGCACTCATCCCGCAGCCTACCGTTATGCAATTACAGAAAGCTTTGAACATAAGCATTATCAGGAGCAGTAAGCCGATCGATTCTATTCCATGGAGTCGGCCGGTAAGTGTATTCATATCACCCGAAAAAATGGCGGCTATAAATTGGTTGCTTGTTCCAAGAAGTTCCGGATTGATCGACCAGGCTATCAGTGATGCAACAAGGGATCCGACAATTACCTTGAAAACAACGTTCCCTTCTTTTCGTTTGAAAATTCTGACAATTAAAGCATACAATGAGGGATACAGACCACCCGAAATTCCTAGGAGTATAGTAAGGGCAAGGAGCCAGCCGACCTTGTCAATTTCCATAAATGAATCCACAGCGTTGATTTGATAAAAGGAATTCCAGCCCACTGCTTTGCAGAAAAATGTGGAGGTCGCGCTGGTAAGTATGGCGGGAAAAAGATCTTTGTATCCCATTTTGGCTTTCTGGATTATTTCGACTGCAAAGATACCGCCCCCGATTGAAGAATGAAAGACCGCTCCCACTGTTGCGGCCAGTCCGCAGATTGATGCCGTTCGCAGATCATCACTCGAGAATCCGACATTCAGTTTTTTCATCCCCCGTGTGAGAATCGACATGATTCCCGCTGTTGTCCGTCCGAGAGGCCCGATAACTCCTCCATTGCCGAATGTGGAGAGTGTCGCCAAGGCAGCCCAGTATTTAAAAAAAGTTACCGAAAAAAGAAGATCGCCTTTGTGGGTACGGATGCCTCTGATATAACTGGGAATGCCTTCCCCGGCCGCATGGGGCTGCAATTTATATATAACCCCTCCTGCAACCAATGCTCCGATTACTGTCCAGAGGGGAAGAGGGACTGGATAGGAAAGAAGAAATGATGAAATTAACCTGGAAAGAAAAATAAAGGAACGTACAACGCATGAGCCGACAATACCCGCCGAAACAGATAAAAAGAACCACTTAATAAGGTAAAGGTAAGAAAGTCCGACCTGGGAATCGAAAGGAAAATATTTACATGGGTTATTTTGTGACATCAGGCATTATTTCACAATTCTGTATTTAATTATAGTATTGTTATACTAAAAAATCCAGCATGGTGAAACACAGATAATAAAAACGCCGAAATTAATTACCCTATGGGAACAGTTCAGGTAAAAGCAACGATGTGAGCATTTTAGTGAGTAAATAGCATTAATGGCCCATGTGTAATGGTGCAAATCATATATTTAAATGTTTAAGTCGGTAGACACTATTTATTCAGATGTGCATAATTAATATTTTATGGTTAACACAGAATGGGTATAAATTTCATGGGGAGTCATTAATCCTGAAAAGCTGAAGATGAATCCAAGGGGGATTTTCATGAATACTATTCATGAAGAAAAGCGTCATACAACATCCGGAATTCTCATGACCTTTTCGGCTTTTATTCTAGTCGTGGTTCTGGGATTCGTGGATTATTTGACCGGATATAGATTTGATTTTTCTCTTATCTATCTTATACCGGTATTGCTTGTAGCATGGTTTATCGGGCGTTGGCAGGGATTCACTCTTGCAGCATTCAGTGCGATCATTTGGCTTATTGCAGATAAAACCGCGGGGCATGATTATGGAGGGGCCTTTTATCCATTCTGGAACATGATTACCCGTCTGCTCTTTTTTTCGCTGACGAGTCTTTTCCTTTCCGGAGTTCGTCATTCTCTTGTAAAGGAAGAGGAGCTTTCCCGTATCGATGCACTTACCGGGATAATGAATGGGGTAGGTTTTTCTGAGCAGGCCGCCGAGGAAATCAACCGGTCCCGGCGATTTAAAAATCCATTGAGTATTGCATATATGGGAGTAAATAATCTCAAGAAAGTCAATGAAGAGCTTGGGCACAGCATCGGCAATGCCGTTTTGAGAAGAGTTGCTCAGGCGCTCTTAAGGAATTGCCGGTCCTTTGATACGGTCTCACGGATCGCTGGTGATGAGTTTGCGATTCTGCTTCCACAAACAGGGCCCGAACAGGCTGAAGCTGCGGTATCCAAATTGCAGAAAAGCTGTGTTAATACAGTTAAACTCGAAAAATGGCCGATTACTTTTTCTATAGGAGTGGTGACCTTTTTTTCGGCGCCTACGACTATTGATGAAATGATAAGAGCGGCGGACGGTCTTATGTATACAGCAAAAGACCAAGGCCCTAATGTAATAAAATACCGGATTTCAGATTGATATCCTCTGTATCGATTCGACCCGGTATTTGTACTGAGTTTCCCGCTGCTAAAAATTAAATTTATGATTCATTGTTTCGATACTTCACATTGCCCGAATTAAAAGGAGGTTTCCGGTGTACAAACTGGGAATAGACCTGGGCGGTACGAAAATAGAAGGAATCATACTTGACGAGAGGGATAACGCCCTGTTTCGAAAGCGTATCCCGACCGAACAGGAGTATGGCTACAATCATATTCTCACCAATATCCGGCACCTCTATGAGCTTATGTGTTCCCGGATCGATAACAGGGAACATACCCTTGGCATCGGAACACCCGGTGCGATCTCCAGGAAAAGCGGACTCCTGAAAAATTCCAATACCGCCTGCCTGAACGGTAAGCCGATCAAGGAAGATCTTAAAGAGCTTCTGGGGATTAATGTAAAGGTACAAAATGATGCCAATTGCTTTGCTCTTGCAGAAGCGAGGATGGGCGCTGTAATCGGCAATGAGCTCGTGTTTGGTGTCATTATGGGGACTGGATGTGGTGGTGGAATTGTCCATCACGGGAATCTCATTACCGGCTTACAAGCCATCTCCGGAGAATGGGGGCATATGGCTATTGATCCGGATGGGCCCGAATGCTGGTGTGGATCACGAGGCTGTGTAGAAACTCTTATCAGCGGCGGCGGAGTGGAAAGGCGGTATAAAGCGAGATTCGGCACCAGGCTTGATTTCAAGGACATAATAAAAAAATATCATGATAATGTGCCTGAAGTGAACAGTTTTATGCGGGAATTCTTTTTGCATTTTGGAAGAGCATTAGCTAATGTTATTAATATTCTGGATCCCGATATTATAGTTCTTGGCGGTGGGGTTTCGAATTTTGATGAGCTCTATACAATCGGTGTTGAACAGACAAACAAATTTGTTTTCAGTGACAGCATGGATACTCCAATTGTTAAAAATCAGCTCGGTGATTCTGCTGGTGTAATCGGAGCAGCTTTTATCGGTTGAAAGTCAACGGCATAAGGTTCGGTATGCTTCAGTAACCCATTTCAATGCGATGGAAATGGTTTATAGAGGGCACCTTCAATACTGTCACCCGGTTCAATCGAAATTAGTTCTCAGCCGCAACCATCACAGTCCAGGTATATATAATTAATGAATAACGCTCATGTAATAATACCGTAACCTCTGGTATATAATTTGCTTTTTATAAAGATATAATAAAGAAACGAAACAACATTATCGGGTGAGGCTTTTATGGGAAGCGGTTTTCAAGCACCAAAATTCAAGTCTCGAGGGGCGAGACGTGTTTCCGAATATTGTTTAACAACATTTAATTACAAGGGACTGGATTTCTATGCAATTATGACAAATGTGTCCAGAACAGGAGCCCAGTTTCAAATGATCAATGTAGCCGAAAATGCCGATTTCAAGACCGGGAACTCACTCAACATAACAATTAAAACGCCCATTGGAGAAACAATGGTGAATGGGGAGATCAAATGGATCAACAAGGTTGACAATCTCTGTAAGTGGGGAGTGGAATTCAGCCCTATGGTTACAAACGAACTGGACCCGATTTGTTATATACTTTCGATGGATAAATATGATTAAATAAGAAAAGCCGCCTGACTGAAAGCAGACGACTTTTCTTAATCGGGGTGACTGGATTTGAACCAGCGACCACTTGAACCCCATTCAAGTGCGCTACCAGGCTGCGCTACACCCCGAATCTTTAAATATAAATTCCTTTGCCTTTCAAAATCAACGATTCCTGCCCTGGAACCGGCATTTCTTTTCAAACCGTCTTATTTGTAAAAACGCTTTGCCAAAATCCTCTGCAAGTGGCACACTTTTCGCTTCTTTAAAACATTAAAAGCATATACGATAGACCCGCTTGAGTAGGGAGTATGGATGTTGATAAAATGGTTAAATGCATTAAAAGATTGAATAAGCAGGGATACAGATTAATCGATAAGATAGAAGAAAGAATCGCATCATGACGGCTTTATTAATATTAAGGAGAAAAATATGCATTTCTGGGAGAATGTCGATATAATAGTTGCAGGAGCCATGCTTGCCTTTATGATTGCGGCTTTTGTTTTTGCTGCAATACGGCTGTAAAAGCAACTGAGAATAAAAGATACGGCTGTCTGTTACATATGTTTCCGGCAGAATTGACATCCATGTCGGGGATTTAGCTCCGACGCAGATCTCTTTCTCTTTTGCTTAATATACATCCACAATAATCCTGCCGGTATAATCCCAATTCCTGACTGAGAATTATGCTCTTTTTAAAACCGTCCTTTTTCTTGAAATTAAACGGCACATAAGCAATGTCGAATTCCTCCGCGGCAATTTTTCCTGCCTTGTTGAGCATATCGATTTTTTTGTGAGGGCTGATACTCATGACCGTAGTAAAAGCGGGCCATCCTATTTTTCTGCAAAATCGCGCAGTATCCCGAAAACGGAGGAGAAAACACTGAAAACAACGCTCTCCACCTTCCGGAGTGTCATAATACTGCCTGGTGGCTGTTGTCCATATAGATGAATTATAGGGTTCTGAACTGAATGGTACGTTATAATGCTTTGCAATATGCGAAGCCTCAGTAAGTCGTCTGGTGTATTCGGATTCGGGTTGAATGTTCGGATTGCTGAAATAACAATAGAGTTCATATGAATCATGCAACGACTGCACAACCCATGCTTCATCGGGAGCACAACAAATATGTAGTACAAGTTTGGATGTCATGGCAACCTTAAAAAGAGGACAATAGAAACAATAACCAAAAGCACCACAGGAACTGCCAGATAAAGCGTATGCTGCATATGATATTTAAATATGAAATCTCTGAACTCTGCCGGTTTTTGTCCGTAAAATCTTAGTAGCCGCATGCTTTCCTGTCCCCATTTATTTCGAAAACCTTTGCTTTTATAGAGATGATTCATAACATCGTTCCATCCATTTCTTTCCACATATTTCATGAGAAAAGGAATCGCATAGGAAAAATGTTTTCTTTCGATGAGAATATCCACCATCGGGGGAATTAAATCTATTTCACCGGGCATGAGTTTATATGCTTTTCTGAGACTGGTAAATGCCTTGAGGCTTTTGCCCCGCTCGCGATAGTAATCTGCCAGAAACCAGAAATCTTCCATGCAATAAGGGTATTCCATTCGGATAACTTTATGGACAACTTTCACCATCTTGGAAAAATTACCACTCATTTTCAGATGGTGATAATAGTCTCTCAGTATTTCCGGATTATTTGTTTCTATGCGGAGGGCTTTTTGAAAAATACTGTCGGCGTCAGTCATTTTTCCCGTTTCTGAATGAATGATAGCCATAACCCGAAGTGCTTCTGTATCAAGTGGCGCAACATCGAGAGCTTTTTGGGTTGTTGCAAGAGCCTCATCGAACTTACTCATATTTAAATACACATAGGCGAGATCGACGTAGCCGACCGGAGAATTGGGATAATAGAGAATTGTTTTCTGAGCTTCTTTTAAAGCCTCATCATATGAGTCATTTTGACAAAGGCAAAATACGAGTCTTGAAAGGGCACGAAGGTCATTGGGTGATTCCTTAAGGTAATCCCGGTATAACTGTACGCTTTGATCCGTTTTCCCCTGCAAAATAAAAAGGTCGGCAAGAAAATCACGAACTTCGTGATAATGTGAATTAATCTTGAGTGCCGATTCAAAGCATTCCATTGCTTCATCATACCGCCCCAGACGTTGATACGAGAGTCCGGCATGCTGAAATGTTTCGGGATTATCGATACCGAGTGTGAGGGCTTTGCTGAAATATTCCAGTGCCTTACCTGGGGCATTCTTTTCGTTATAAATCCAGATCAGTGCATTAAGGACTAATTCGTTTTCCGGATGATACTTTTCAGCCTCCAGAAGAAATGGCGTCGCTTTATCCGGCTGGTTGAGTTGAGTGTAAGCATAAAAAAGACCAAGCAGGCATTCGACATTCTCCTTTTCGATGCCTATTCCTTTGTAAAGCCAGTTGAGGGCTTTTTGTGGTTCTTCCTTTTCAGAATAGAGGCGGGAATATAATATAGTTATATCGATTTCATTGCCAAAGACCGGCTCATACTTATCGAGAAGCTCCTGAGCCTGATCAAGAAGGTTCAGTTCAATGAGTTCATGCGCCTTGTCTACAAGATCCGGAAGGTCGAGCCATTCTTCCATAAAGTTCTTTATCACATTCCTGGTTGAAGCCTAGTTTACTTGATCAACCAGGACCGCAGGCCGCAGTACCTGTATTGTCTTTTCTATAAGCGCTGCAATACCAAAACTCGCTCCGGCAAGAAAAAGACAGGTCAAAGCAACATGGGGAGAATTAATCGATTGAGGCGAGACG